>NZ_KV834805.1:79735-80121 GCF_001837945.1 Staphylococcus sp. HMSC077D08
TTAATAGGTACATCTACTGTTTCCACATGTTCATTATATACGAGATTCATTCTTCCGGTATCTGGGTTACGTTCAAATGTACCTTTCTTTACTACAGCTTCTTTTGTTTCCGTTTCGTCGCCTACTGCTGCTTGAGTTAATAAATACAGTAACTCTTTGGCTGATAAAATTGTATCGTCCATAATCTCGTCTTTCTTACTTTTAATATATTCGTCTACTTTATCTTTTCGTAATAACCTACTACCAGTTACATGTGCGCTATTCGGGCTATATCCTGCCTTTATAGCACTTTTAGTAACGTTAAGTGTCTTTATATACTCATTCGCAAAACGTTCTTGTTTAGGCGTTAATTTGTCCATATCATCACTCCTTATAACTAGAATGAG
>NZ_KV834806.1:0-18119 GCF_001837945.1 Staphylococcus sp. HMSC077D08
TTTACATTTTTTAAAATGCATAAGAGCCACTAACAATCATAGATTGTAAGTGGCTCTAAAATGTCAGATATATAAATTTTTTAAATTGAATTTAAGTAGTTTCGACCTTTCTCTTTATCATAAACGTTTTCCCATTTAGCAATAACAACTGTTGAGAGTGCATTACCAATAACATTAACACATGTACGTACCATATCTAATAAACGATCAACGCCAATAATTAAAGCAAGACCTTGTGCTGGTATGTTCATAGAACTTAATGTTGTTAATAAAACTACAATAGATACGCCCGGCACTCCAGCCATACCTTTTGAAGCAATCATAAGTGTGGCCATTAATACAAGTTGTTGAGTTAATGATAAATGCATATTATACATTTGAGCAACAAATAAAGCAGCTATAGATTGATATAAAGCTGAGCCATCTAAATTAAATGAATAACCGATAGGGATAACAAATGAAGTAACATCTTTTGGCGAACCAAAACGTTCCATTTTCTTCATCATAATCGGCAATACTGCTTCTGAACTTGAAGTAGAAAAGGCAAGTAACAATTCACTTTTAAGTATCTTCATGATTGAAAAAATACTTATTCCAACCATTCTTGCAACAATTCCTAACACTACGATAACAAAGAAAACCATAGCAAATACTACAACAACTAGTAATTTAAATAATGGAATTAATGCTGAAGCACCAAAAGTCATTACTGTCGTACAAATAAATGCAAATACTCCAATTGGAGCTAATTTTAAAATTTTATTGATCATCCAAAATACAGCTTCTAAAGTACCATTTAAGAATCCTTTAACGGGTTCTGCTTTTTCTCCTATCGCAGCTAATCCTAATCCAAAAAATACTGCGAAAAAGATAATCGGTAATAACTCACCTTTTGCCATAGATTCAAATAAATTCGTTGGCACAATATGAACTAATGTATCTATAAGATGATTACCATAAGTAGTCGCTTGTTCTGCTGAATGTGCAGATGATTGATATTTAGTAATATCGCCTTTAGGTAATTTATCTGGATCTAGACCTGAACCTGGTTTGAATAGATTACCAATGATAAGACCTAAACCTATGGCGATAGTTGTAATAATCTCGAAATAAAGGATTGCTTTCCATCCATAGCTTCCTACCTTTTTAGAATCCCCTAAATTTGAAATAGATAAGGCTAATGAACAAAATACAATCGGAATGATGATCATCTTAATTAAATTTAAGAATACATCACCAAATGGCTTAATATAATTTGCAACATCATCTTGTCCATATAGTAATAGACCAGCGATGACACCGAGTACCAAAGCAATAATTACTTGCGTTGGTAGACTTATTTTTTTCTTGAATAGAGCCATTATGCAAACTCCCCTTCATCTGACATCACTTAATTATATCAGATAACATCAAAATAGCTATATAATTTTTTCCACTAGAAATATATGCATGTTGCATTTCTTCCTATTAAAAACGCCAATAAAAAACACACAGCTCTATGTTTAAATAAAACTGTGTGTTAATCCTTTATTTAGAAGGTTTATATTTTTGATCAAAATCACTATGTTTTGCTTTTTTAATACTTTTCTTCGTTTCGCTATCAAAACCTTCAATGAATATTCCTTTTGAAGTACTGATAGGTTGAATCACATATGTCACGTTAGGTTCATCTTTGAAAACGACTTCTTTATAGTATAGTCCCTTTTTAGTGCTATATGATGTTTTGTCTTTTTTCACTTTATCATTAAGATGATGGTCGCTCATATAGCTATCAATCAGTTCAAGATTTTTATGACCTTGATAAGCCTTGAGTCCGAAGAAAAATGCAATTGCTAATATTAGAGAGATAATCAAAATAATGATTACCTTAAAAATAACTTGTTTCTTACTCATTATTATAGAAACTCCTTTTATCTTATCACACACAATTATAGACGATTAATTCGTATAGAAAAGAAAGATTTAGTTAAATTGTAACAAAATGTTCGTTTGTAAATGTGAAAATTTTAAGAAGTTTTATAAAAATTCCCTTACATCATCAATCGGAAGTCTCACTGAATCGTGTGCATCTTGTGCTTTTTTACCTATAGCAATCGCTAAAACTGGCACATATCTGTCAGAATCATAACCGATAATATCCGCAATATTTTCTTTATCGAAACCACCAATAGGGTTTGTATCGTAACCGTGAGCTTTTGCTGTAAGCATTAATTGCATTGCCATTAAACTACTATCTATATTCACAATATCTTTCATGCCTTCTCTAGATAAGTTTTTATAATAAGGTAATATCCAATCTAACAGTTGTGCTTTGATATCTTCCGTCATCAATTGTTGTTCTACAGCATCGCCATAAATCTGTTCAGCTTTTTCGTAGTTTTGTAAATCTCCAAAAATAATTAACATAGCTGAGGATGTAGTTAACTGTCTGGAATTGAATCCAAATGATTCTTTAACTTTTTCTTTCATTTCATCACTTTCTACAACAGCAATTCTCCATGGTTGCATATTAACCGATGAAGGTGCTTGTGTTGCTTTAGTAATGATTTCATCCATTTCTTCTCGAGAAATTTTATAATTCTCGTCAAAAACCTTTACTGATTTTCTACTGTTAAGCACTTCGTTAAAGTCATTGATACGTGTCAATTTTCACACCCCTCCAATTTTAAAAAAATTACTTTGTTATCAAATTAAACTCATTCAAATATTTGATAAATTTAATTTAAAACAATTTGAATTATAGTGATGAAATCAGTACTTGACAAGTGATACGCTTCATAATATTGTTACCTTAACAAGGAGTGATTAAATGTATGTAGAGAATAGTTATTTGAGCAAACAATTATGTTTTTTATTTTATGTTTCCTCTAAAGAAATCATCAAAAAATATACAGATTACCTAAAAGAGTATGGTCTTACATACACAGGTTATATTGTATTAATGGCGATAGAAGATGATGAGAAACTTAACATTAAAAAACTAGGCGAAAGAGTCTTCTTGGATTCTGGCACGCTAACACCATTATTAAAAAAATTAGAGAAAAAGAATTATGTCATTCGAACTCGTGAAGAACAAGATGAACGTAACCTTCAAATTTCTTTGACAGAACGTGGCAAGGATATTCAAAATGTTCTTTCTGATATTTCACAAAGTGTTTTTAATGAATTTAATATTACTCAAGAAGAAACCCAAAATTTAGTTGAAGACTTGCAAAATTTTGTAACGAAAAATTTTGATAAAACAGTGGAAAAGTGATACTTATAGAGACTAGAGACAAAAGTAAGCTTTTTAAATACAACAAAACTTTCAACTTTAGCAATAGCGACACAATTTAATAGTAATAGTATGTCTAAAGTAAGCTTTTGTCTTATTCTCTCGTACAGTCAGTATATTTTTTTACACCTAATTCCTACTAAACTTATCTAAATACCTCTTTTTTACAAGTTACATCACTTTATTTATACGTTATCAATTACAAACATTGTAGAGATCACTAGTGAATGATTATAGATAATTTAATAATTATCCATTTTAACATCTGAAAATGTAAATTAAGTTGGTATTTAAATAGACTATCAAGATGTAGTGTTGTTTGTTTCGCTTCATATAAAGGAGGTTGAAATAAGCAATTGTATAGCTATTTTGATGGAAGTAGAGTGTTTGATTGTAAAAGCAGTTATTCACATATATAACAACGTGGAATTATGTTAAAACATTAAGATATACGTATATTTTTTTTAAATAATTTTTCAACTGCCAATGTTTTAAAAAGATGATTGTTTCATAATTCATTGACAGTCTTTGATTTAGTATATGTATGAAAACTGACTGCTAGTTATTTCATTCTAATGAAACGAAAATAGCAAAATTTTTTGAATCATTTATTTTGATATCAAACAAAAATGTGCCCTAATTTGAACAAACTTTAATGCTCACCTTAGGACACAATTTTTATTTATATACGAACAGCTTTTTCTTTTTTATTTAAATGAATCATTGTAATAAGAGCAATTACACCAAATATAGCTAAGAAGAAGAAAGCGAGATGACTTGAACCAGTGATACTCGTCACAAAAGTAATCACTAGTGGTGGGAAGAAACCACCTAGTCCCCCCATCATGGATACAATACCATTCGCTGAACCTGCTTCTTTAGAAAAGTATGAAGGTACTAATTTAAATATTAAACCATTACCTATACCCGCACAGATACTAATTGCTAAACAGCCTATTGTAAACAGAACAATATGACTAGATAAGCTTAAAATAAGTGCACCAATAATCATTATCACGAAGTCGATGATAAGCGCTTGTACTGCATTAAATTTATCACCTATAACTCCGCCAACGGGTCTCAGGAACGTCGCTAGTGCTATAAATATACCTGAACGAATACCCGCATCAACTTTATCAATACTAAAATGATCAACTAGGAAGTTCGGTAAAAAAATCCCAAAAGCCACAAAAGCTCCAAAAGTAATAAAATACCACAAACTTAAATAATACAACTTATAATTCTTAGATAGGTCTTTGACTTGAGCCATCAAAGGAATCTTCACTTTTGGCTCATTTTTATCCCCTAAAAGAAACATTAAAATTGCAAATATACTAAGAATAATTA
Organism: Staphylococcus sp. HMSC077D08; assembly: GCF_001837945.1. Lineage (NCBI taxonomy): Bacteria > Bacillati > Bacillota > Bacilli > Caryophanales > Staphylococcaceae > Staphylococcus > Staphylococcus sp. HMSC077D08. Next base: position 4,622 of record NZ_KV834806.1, read on the forward strand.
AATAACTACGAACTGTATTTTGCCACCCAATTGCACCTGCTAACACTGGGGCACAAAATGAGGATACTGCAGTACCAATATTACCTACACCATATATACCATTTGCTAAACCAACTTTGTCTTTTGAAAAGTATTTGGGTACAGAAGTAACACCCACTGAAAAAATTGCGCCACCAATTCCTAGAAAGAATCCTGATAGCATTAGCATACCGGGTGATTGAGCTTGACCTAAAAGAAAAATTGGAAGTAATAATACAATAAAACTCCAGAAAAACACCCATTTAGCTCCTACAATATTAGTTAAGTACCCAAATGGCACACGTAGTACAGAACCTAAAATAACAGGAATAGCTAAAATGACAGATATTTGTCCCGGAGAAATATCAACATCTTGTGAAATAAATGGCATTAATGGAGAAATGATACTCCATGCCATAAAACCAGCGACCAAACTCAATGTCTGTAACGTAAGCTGAGAAACACCCTTTTTCATGTTCATTTTGATTCACCTTCATCTGATTTAATTATAAGGTGTATTGGTACTTTGTGAGGGCTTAATAAGAGGTCAAAATTAATCATATAAAACAAAATTATAAACAAAGTACCAATCACAAATACATTTTAATATGTTTGTGAAATTATGAACATAAGGATATCCCCTGATTCTACTTTTATTTTTCCCTATATAAAGCTACAAAAAAAGGACTACTTAACCATAGACTAAGTAAGCCCTAATAATCAATCATGATATACTTAAAATTCTAATAATTTTTTCTTTAAGGCATATTCAACTAATTCAGGTTTACTCTTTAAATTTAGTTTCGTCATAATATGCGTTTTATGTGCTTCTACCGTTTTCACTGATACAAACAACTTTTCTGCAATATCTTTATTGCCATAGCCTTTAGCTATAAGAGGTAATATTTCTAACTCTCGTTTCGATAAAATTTTAAATGGATCTGAAGAGGATGATACTTCATCCGTTTGAGATTGATTGACAAACTCATTGACTAAAGACGTCGTCAATTTCATATCAACATAAGTTTCACCTTGATATACTGTACGTACGGCCAATATTAATTGCTCATCAGGTGAATTCTTTAAAATATATCCTTTAGCACCACTTTTTAACACATGAAATAAATATTCTTCGTCATCAAACATCGTAAGTATTAAAATTTTAGTTTCAGGAAAACTTTCAGAAATTTTACTGGTTGCGATTAAGCCAGACTCTCCTGGTGGCATGCTCAAATCTAATATTAAAACATCTGGTTGATGTTCTAACACTTTTTGGTAAGCTTCAACCCCGTCGGCTGCAGTTGCAACAACTTCCATATCTTCTTGATAATTTAATATCATTGAAAATCCTGTCCTAACAACTGCATGGTCATCCGCTATAACTATTTTCACTTCAATTCCCCCAACTTACATCATCAACTTAAATCGGTATATCTAATGTAATTATAGTACCTCTATTAATATGTGTCTCTATATTAACGTGACCGTTAACTAAATCTGCACGTTCTCTCATCCCGTACAATCCAAGTCCAGAGCCTTTAGGGTGATGATCTAAACTAAACCCTTTACCTCGATCCACTACTTCTGCTACAAGCTGCTTACCATCACTATGCGTACTTACCTCAATTTCATTAACCCCAGCATATTTTAGAGCATTAAATACCCCCTCTTGAACTACACGATACACAACTGTTTCGATTTCACTATCAAAACGCATGCCTTTAATATTCGAATCATATTTAATATGCATACCATAATTTTCTTCAAACTGTTTAAAATATGATTTAAAAGCTGCTTCAATACCTAAGTCATCGAGAGAAGAAGGTCGTAATTCAACAGACATATTTCTAATATCATCAATAAGCTGTGATAATAGTCCTTCTATACGTTGAGATGTTTCAGCTAACACCTTATCCTTGTGCTTATACTTCAAAAGCCTTAGTTCAACATCTATATTAAGCATATCCTGTATTACACTATCATGTAATTCTCTAGAAATACGCTTCCGTTCATTTTCTTGTGCTTGAATTGAACGATGTAACATTTTTTGTTGATACATCTTTTCTTGCCTTTCAATCTGGGGCGCCACATTCTGTAATGTAAATGCACTAATACCTCTTTGTTCATCAATATTTTGATACATAGCTGTAAAAGGCTTAATTTCGTTATCTTTTGTCTTCATAAATACTTGGAAATTTGAATGTTGTAATTGCGTTGTTTCTAAAAAACAATCTTTACACGATTGTACATCATATTCATTAGAGTATCCTTCACATCGATGACAAATCGCATTTGTCATAGCATTATAATTATCTTCTTCAGTTAAAATATCTTTTGCTGCGTCATTCATAGCAATAATTTTTCCATACCTATTAACAAATACAATTTTCTCGTTCGTGGTTTCATAATAATTCTTAAGTAATTGCTCTAAACTTAAATCAGTTTGCTCCAACATATTTACCACCTAGTTTATTTCTGTAAAAATACCGATTTGTTTTTCAATATTAAGTTGGTCCAATGACTGAGGTAACGGCTGATGATTTCTTTGACCTAATAGTAAAACGCCATACATTGAATTTTCTAACCATAAAGGTACTGCAACTACAGCTGTCAATGACTCACTAAGAATGATTGGAAATTTAACTTTCTCTTTTGGAGATAAAGCTGTATCTACATCAGCAATAACCATACGTTTACCGGTTTTCATCACCATTCCAGCAAGCCCTCTACCCTTTCTCAAAATGATAAGTTTATATCTATCATTTGTATTACCTGAAACATATTGCCATTTAATTGGTGATGAAGTGTGATGATAATCATATAAAGCGATACCACCAAAATCATAACCCTCTTGCGCTCTCAACTTATCTAAATTCATTTGTAAATGTTGATTATGTTTTAAAGATTCTGGTTCCACACTTTCACCTCATAATAAATTAAATTTTGTTTTTGCGATAAACAATGTATCTTCTATTCATATAAGACAGTGGTACACTCCAAACATGTACTAAACGAGTAAATGGCCAACACGCAAATACTGTAAACCCTAATAATATGTGCAGTTTAAACGACCAAGGCACGTTTAACATTAAGTCAGCATTTGGAGAAAACATGAATAAATGTCTAAACCATATCGCAATGGTTTGACGATAATCAAATTCAGGTTGAATCGCATTGGTTACAAGCGTAGAATAACAACCCATTATTAAAATAATCAACAAAACGAGATTCACGAATATATCTGAAAATGAACTTAATCGTCTAACATTTTTGATGGATAGTCGTCTTAAAGTTAGCAACAACATTCCTATTAATGTTATTATACCAAAAACACTACCTATATAAACTGCACCTATATGATAGATATGATTATTTACACCTATCGCCTCTAACCAATTAGCGGGAATCAATAATCCCACAACATGACCAAAGAACACCGGAATAATACCTAAATGAAAAAGTAAACTTCCCCATTTTAATTGTTTCTTTTCAATCATTTCACTCGACTTTGCTGTCCATGAAAATTGATCGTATTTATATCTTGCGATATGTCCAATAACAAATATTGCTAAACATAAATATGGATAAATAACCCATACAAATTGATTAAGCATGATTTTCCACCTCTTTCAAAGGCATGATACACGCTTTTAACGTTTTTCTTAATGCACTGACAACATATGCATAGGGATTATTGTTTTCAGCTAGGGTATTTGCCATTTCATACGTACCATCTTCAATAATCATAATGACAAGTTGAAGGTTTTCCTGTGCTCGACTATCATTTTTAAAATCAGCAACTTGCAAAAACTGTAGCATCAATGGGAGAAAATCAGATAATTCATTATCAACCATTTTTAGTCCAAACATTTCGTATAAAACCTTTAATTTAGCTAGCATTTGACCACGTTCCTTTTGCGTGTCAAATTTATTAAATGTCATATAGAGTGGGTGTTTTTTACTAAAATCAAATGTATCTGTATAGATAGCTTTAATTTCTGACAAAGTATAATTCATCATGACTTCTCTATATGCAAGCAAATCTTCGTAGCCGGGATGAGACTTAGAAATGGTTTCTTCAAATATTTTTGGGTGAAATGTCATTTTTTCTGGAAAATTCATTTGTTGACCAAGATAGCCTAAGCTATCTTGGTATAGACTTAATTGTTCAAGGTTAATCACGGAAGATCCCTCCATAGAAATTTTCATTATAAATTTCTTGTCCAGTTTTACCTGATTGAACTGCAACACCACAACCTTCACAATTAGAGCCAAAGTACTCTCCACCATAACCTTGACTTCCTTGCGCTTTATAAGTATCTAAATATGTTTCTTTATGAGAAGAAGGTACAACAAAACGATCTTCATATTTAGCAATACCTAGTAAGCGATACATTTCAGTCATCTGTCTTTCAGTAAGTCCTAATCGTTCTAATTTAGATGTATCGAAAGGTTGGTTTGTTATTTTAGAACGCATATAACTTCGCATCATGGCCATTTTTTGCAAGCCCTCTTTAACAGGTTCTGTGTCGCCAGCAGTTAATAAATTTGCTAAGTATTGAATAGGTAAACGCATTTCCTCAATAGCTGGGAATATCATATCTGGATTTTGACCTGCATTTTCACCTTCGAAATAACTCATAATAGGACTTAAAGGTGGACAATACCACACCATTGGCATAGTTCTAAATTCAGGATGCAATGGAAAGGCCATTTTATATTCTATTGCCAATTTATACACTGGTGAGTTTTGAGCTGCTGTAATCCATTCTTGATTTATTCCATCTTTTTCAGCTTGAGCAATGACTTCCTCATCAAATGGATCAAGGAATAGGTCTAATTGTTTTTCGTATAAGTCTTTTTCATCTTTAGCTGAAGCCGCTTCTTGAACACGATCTGCGTCATATAATAAAACACCTAAATATCTCATACGTCCTGTACAAGTTTCTGAACATACGGTTGGCATACCAGCTTCGATTCGTGGGAAACAAAATGTACATTTTTCAGCTTTATTCGTTTTCCAGTTAAAATATACTTTTTTATACGGACATCCAGTCATACAGTATCTCCAACCTCGACAGGCTTCTTGATCGACGAGAACAATACCATCCTCATCTCGTTTATACATAGCTCCTGATGGACAGGATGCTACGCAACTTGGATTCAAACAGTGTTCACATAGTCTTGGTAAATACATCATAAATGTCTCATCGAATTGAAATTTAATATCTTCTTCTATTTTCTGAATATTTGGATCCTCTGGTCCTGTAATGTGGCCTCCAGCTAAATCATCTTCCCAGTTTGGTCCCCATTTAAGATTCAATCTATCACCTGAAATTAAAGAGTGTGCTGTCGCCACGGGAGAGTGTTGTCCTTGTTTGGCATTGGTTAAATGTTCATAGTTATATGTCCACGGTTCATAATAATCTTGAATGAGTGGCATGTCAGGATTATAGAAGATTTTACCTAAAGCAATTTTTGACCATCTATTACCAGATTTTAATTCAAGCTTTCCTTTTTTATTTAGCACCCAACCACCTTTATATTGTCCTTGGTCTTCCCATCTTTTTGGATATCCTACGCCCGGTTTCGTTTCTACGTTATTAAACCACATATACTCTGCACCAGGTCGATTTGTCCATGTGTTTTTACATGTCACACTGCAAGTATGACAACCAATACATTTGTCTAGATTCAATACCATTGCAACTTGCGCTTTAATCTTCAAGCCAATTGACCTCCTTCATTTTTCTAACAGCTACATACTCATCTCTTTGATTTCCAATTGGTCCATAATAGTTAAAGTGATAACTAATTTGTGCATATCCTCCTACTAATTGAGTAGGTTTCAAGTGAATACGAGTAGGTGCATTATGAGAACCTCCACGAGTATCAGTAATTTCAGAACCAGGTGTCTCTATGTGTTTATCTTGTGCATGATACATAAACATTGTGCCTCTAGGCATACGATGAGATGTTACAGCTCTGGCAGTAACAACTCCGTTTCTGTTGTATACTTCTAACCAGTCGTTATCATTAATGCCATGGTCAGCTGCGTCTTCATTTGAAATCCATACAACCGGCCCACCTCTAAACAATGTCAACATGCGTTCATTATCTTGATAAGTTGAATGAATGTTCCATTTTCCATGAGGTGTAAGGTATCGAAGCACTAATGTATCTTGTCCACCTTTAACTTTTTTATCACGAGCACCAAATACCATTGGAGGTAAAGTAGGTTTATATACCGGTAAACTTTCTCCAAATTGTTGGAATACCTCATGATCTATATAATAACTTTGACGTCCAGTTAGCGTTCTAAATGGCACTAAACGTTCCACATTAGTTGTAAACGGTGAGTAGCGTCTTCCATCTTTATTAGAGCCAGGGAATACTGCAGTTGGAATCACTTCTCTTGGCTGAGAAGTAATGTTTAAAAATGATATCTTTTCAGAAGCACGTTCTTTAGAAATATCTTTAAGTTCCATACCTGTTTGATTTTCTAAATCTTCATATGACTTTTGTGATAATTTGCCGTTTGTAGCAGAGGATATATTCAAAATGACATCTGCTACTTTTCTCGCTGTATCTATTCTCGGTCTATCATTTTTAACTGAAGTAGTATTATCATCATTCCAAGTTCCAACCATACTTTTAAGTTCTTCGTACTCTTCACTAACGCTATAACTCACCCCATGGGCACCTATTTTTCCTTTTTCTAGTTTTGGACCAACAGTAACGAATTTATCGTAAATTTGTGTATAGTCTCGCTCTACTATAGAAAAATTAGGCATTGTTTTACCTGGTACACCTTCAATTTCGCCCTTAGACCAATCTTTTACAATACCGTATTCAGTTGAAATTTCTTGTTTAGAATCATGTCCTAATGGCGTAGTTACGACATCTTTAAATTTACCTGGAAGATAATCTTTGGCCATTTCTGAAACAGCTTTACTTAGAGTTTTATAAATATCCCAGTCCGAACGCGATTCCCATAATGGGTCGATCGCTGGATTAAATGGATGAATAAATGGATGCATGTCTGTAGAAGATAAATCATGTTTTTCATACCAAGTTGCAGCAGGTAAAACGATATCTGAATATAATGGCGTTGCAGTCATTCTGAAATCAAGTGATACTAATAAATCAAGTTTCCCTTCTGTATCCTCGCGCCATTTAATTTCCTCTGGTTTATCATCTTCATTTGGCTCTGCCATTAAACCAGAGCGCGCACCTAACAAGTGCTTCATAAAGTATTCTTGTCCTTTAGCTGAACTAGAAATTAAATTAGATCTCCATACAAATAATGTTTTAGGATGGTTTTTTCTTAAATCTGGATCTTCTATCGCAAATTGTGTATCTTTATTTTTAACTGATTCAATCGCTTTTTGTAGGATAGCTTCATTTGAATCATCACCTTCATCTTTAGCTTCTTCTCCAAACAATAGACTGTTTTTATTAAACTGTGGATATGAAGGCAACCAACCCATACGAGCAGCCGTTACATTGTAATCAGCTGGATGTTGATGCTTAATATTTTCAGCTAATGGTGATTTCAATTTATCTACATTTGATTCTTCATACTTCCATTGATCTGTAGCGAAATAAAACCAACTTGTACCATTTTGTAAACGTGGAGGACCTTGCCAATCTTTAGCAAATGCAATAGTATTCCATCCTTCAATTGGTCGACATTTTTCTTGTCCAACATAGTGTGCCCAACCACCACCGTTAACACCTTGACAACCACATAATAGTACTAAGTTAAGTATTGAACGATAAATAGTATCCGAGTTAAACCAATGGTTGATACCAGCCCCCATAATAATCATTGAACGTCCACCAGTATCAATAGCATTTTGTGCAAATTCTTTTGCTACTTTCGTCACTAACTCTTTTTTGATACCTGTAATTTGTTCTTGCCAAGCGGGCGTATATTTAGAAGATGCGTCATCATATGATGTAGCTTCTAGTTCGTGTTCAAAACGTTGAACACCATATTGACTCGTCATTAAATCATAAACCGTAGCGATTTTAACTTTCTCTCCGTTAGCTAATTGAATAGTTCTCGTTGCAATAGGTCTCTCAAAGATGCCATCACCACTGCTATCAAAGTATGGAAATTGAATCGTTTCAACATGATAGTCACTTTCAGCCATTGATAACATTGGATCAATCGGTGTACCGTCCTCTGTTTCAAGTTTCAAATTCCATTTTTTACCTTCTTCCCAGCGTTGGCCCATTGTGCCATTAGGAACAAGTAATTGTTGACTCAATTTGTCTTGAATAACTGGCTTCCATTCATTATTTTCACCTGACATCCCTAAATCAGAAGCACGCAAGAATCTACCTGCTTTATAGCCATTCTCATCTTCATCTAACATAATGACAAAAAGCATATCAGAATATTGCTTAGCATAGTTAATAAACATATCATTCGGATGATTTTCATAATATTCCTGTAAAATAACATGTGTCATTGCTTGTGCAATCGCTGCATCTGTACCCGGATGTGGTGCAAGCCAATGATCGGCGAACTTAACATTCTCAGCATAATCAGGGGCTACTGAAATAACTTTCGCCCCTTTATATCTAACTTCAGTCATAAAATGTGCGTCAGGTGTACGTGTTAATGGAACGTTTGATCCCCACATCATAATGTATGAGGCATTGTACCAATCACTGGATTCTGGCACGTCTGTTTGCTCACCCCAAATTTGTGGAGATGCAGGTGGTAAATCGGCATACCAATCGTAAAAGCTTAACATTTCTCCACCTAACAAATTAATAAATCTTGCACCTGAAGCATAACTAATCATCGACATAGCAGGAATAGGAGTAAATCCAGCAATACGATCCGGTCCATCTTTTTTTATGGTATATAAAATTTGAGCTGCAATAATATCTGTGACATCTTTCCAATTTGCTCTGACGTGTCCACCTTTACCTCTTGCTTCTTTATATTGTTTGGCTTTTTCTTCATTTTCTACGATGGATGCCCATGCCGCAATTCGGTTTCCATTTTGTTCTTCAAGCGCTTCGGTCCATAAATCTAATAATTTACCTCTAATATAAGGATATTTAACTCTTAACGGACTATATTCATACCAAGAAAACGATGCACCTCTCGGACAACCTCTTGGCTCAAATTCTGGCATATCAGGTCCACAACTTGGATAATCAATTTGTTGATTTTCCCATGTAATTACGCCATTTTTGACAAATACTTTCCATGAACATGATCCAGTACAGTTAACACCATGCGTCGTTCTCACAACTTTGTCGTGACTCCATCTTTCTCTATACATCTTTTCCCATTCTCGACTTTTATGCTCTAATACCGACCAATTTCCATTAAACTTTTCTGTCGGCTTAAAGAAATTCAATCCAAATTTTCCCATTTTATTAATCCTCCCACCATACAAGTTTATATCCTTTATAAATGCATAGGTATTGTGTCTTATCTTTATTGTACATTTTTTCACAAAGCCATTATATTAGGGAATGTCCTAATTGATATTAGAGATTCCCTAAAAAATAAGGCCTACAAATTCATAATGAACTTGTAGACCCAAATGTTTTATACATATATTTTTTTAATACTTTTGTGTTTAATCATTTCGTTATACACGTTTTGTTGAGAAATGTGGTAGCTATGGTCAAAATCAATCAGACATTGGATTCCTTCATCATATAAAGTTTCAGCCTTTGCAATTGCACGCTTTTTATCTCCCTTGATTAAATATAGATTACCTTTGTCAATCTCATTATTATTCAACAAAGTACGATTAATGTCATCAAGTATATTACCTAAAATGCATATGCCTGGATGACCTTCTAGTTTTTGGGAAGCCAATTGTTCTTCAATTGTACTTAAATGACCTATAACAATCTTTTCATTATAGCAGGATGCATTAAACACTATTGCAATGGGGTAGTCTTCATTTGTATATGATTCAATTTGTTTAATAATTTGACCTAATCTTTTTACGCCCATATAAATAGCCAAAGTGCCACCATTAATCAAGTTCCTAATATCCGTATCGTGATTAACCGAATCTTTAAAATGACCAGTTGAGAAGGTCACACTCGGTGCGATAGAACGCATCGTTAATCCCATATTCATAGTTGCTACAGCAGCACTTGCTGATGTCACACCAGGGACAATCTCATAATGAATATGATGATTTTCTAATGTTTGTACTTCTTCTGTAATTCTACCAAAAATCGCAGGATCGCCCCCCTTTAGTCTCACCACACATCGATATTGTTTGGCTGCTTCAACAATTTTTTGATTAATCTCATCTTGTTGAATGTGTTTACAATAAGGTTTCTTTCCTACATTGATCACTTTTGTTTGAGAAGAAGCATACTGTAAGATGAAAGGATTCACGAGACGATCAAATAAAATCACGTCAGCTGCTCTAATTAACCGTTCAGCTTTTTTAGTTAGTAAGTTTGGATTGCCTGGTCCTGCACCGATTAGATAAACTGTGCCAGGATAAGTTATAGACATAAGTAAATATCTCCATCAATAACTTCTACTTCATATGTTTCTACGCATCCTGTATCAGGTTGTTGTACTTCTCCAGTCTTTAAAGCTATTTTTTGATCGTGTAACGGACAGTATACATAATCACCACTTACAGTCCCTTCAGACAACGGTCCTTCTTTATGCGGGCATATATTCCCAATGGCATATAAATCACCATTATCTGTGAGAAAAATACCTATTTCTTTTTCGTTTACAACGACTTTTTTGCCTATTTGAGGAATCATTTCATTCATTGTTGTAACCTTAACCTTTTCTTTAGCTTTCATTCTTACACCTTCTCAACTTCAAAGATTTTTTGTGCTTCTTTATTTTCAACAATAGCTTCCCATGGTTCATTCTCAACAGCTTTTTTGGCTTCCATAATTCTTAAATACAGTTCTTTTTGCTTTTCTTGATTTAATAAGATATTCTTGACATTTTCAAAGCCCATACGTTCTAACCATGGTGCTGTTCTTTCAGCGTAAATACCTGTTTCTCTGTAATATTGCATGAGGGCACCACATAATTGAATCACTTCATCTTCGGTTTCAACTGTCGTTAACAATTTACCTACAGTAACATCAGTACCACCATTACCTCCAATAAATATTTGGTAGCCGTTTTCAACAGATATGACACCAAAATCTTTAACACCAGACTCTACACAACTTCTCGGACAACCTGATACTCCCATTTTAAATTTATGAGGCGTATCAATATATTCAAATGTTTTTTCAAGTCTTATTCCTAGTCGAGTTGTGTATTGTGTACCAAAACGACAAAACTCTTTACCAACACAACTTTTAACAGAACGCGTCTTTTTACCATAAGCAGAAGCAGAACGCATTCCTAAATCTTTCCAAACTTGTGGTAATTCTTCTTTCTTCAATCCATATAAACCTACACGTTGCGAACCTGTTACTTTAACAAGTGGTACGTTATACTTTTTAGCAACTTCCCCTAATCGAATAAGTTGATCAGCATCTGTAACGCCACCGCGCATTTGAGGGATCACTGAGAAAGTACCATCATTTTGTATATTTGCATGATATCTTTCATTAGCGAAGCGAGAGTCTTTTTCATCTCGATGTTCAAAAGGATAAACCATATTTAAATAATAATTAATTGCTGGTCGACATTTAGGACAACCATCTTTATCTTTGAAATCAAGAACGTGTCGTACTTCTTTTGATGTTTTGAGATTTTTAGCTCTGATTTGAGTTACAATTTGGTCTCTTGTTAAATCAGTACATGGACAAATACCTGTTGGTTTTGCTGCAATAAAGTCGTCACCTAATGTATATTGTAATAACTCACCAATTTGACCTTTACACTTACCACATGAATTACCTGCTTTTGTTGCTTTAGTTACTTCATCTACAGACGTTAAGCCTTTAGTTGTTATAGCATTGACAATTGTTCCTTTATCAACACCATTACATCCACAAATCGTTTCATCATCAGACATATCAGCGATAGATGTCCCCGCATCTTCATCACCTTTATGCAATAAAGAAACAAGTGTATAATCTTCAAGCGTTTCATGTTTTTTCATCATATTATAAAATCGTGATCCATCATCAGTATCACCATACAAGACAGCACCAACGACTTGACCTTGACTTAAATACACTTTTTTGTAAATATTGTCGACACTATTAAAGATTTCTACACCATGGATATCTTCATCTTCAACAATTTGCCCTGCGCTATATAAATCGCAACCAGATACTTTAAGTGAAGTGAAAGTAGTAGATCCTTTATAACCTTTTGTTTCTTTACCAGTTAAATAATCTGCTAGCACTTTACCTTGTTCATAGAGTGGCGCCACCAAACCATAAACTTTCCCATCATGTTCGGCACATTCACCGACTGCATAAATATGAGAATCAGATGTTTGCATATAATCATTTACAACAATACCTCTATTGACATCTAATCCACTATCTTTAGCAACTTCAGTATAAGGTCTGATACCAACAGCCATGACTACTAAATCTGTTTCAATCACCTGACCGTCAGCTAATTTAATAGCTTCAACATCTTTATCACCAATGATTTCTTTAGAATTTGCTTGAAGTTCAATCTTCATACCTTGCTTTTCTAAATCTGCTTTAAGCATGTCTCCAGCTTTACGATCCAATTGCATTTCCATGAGCCAATCAGCTAAATGAAGAACTGTCACTTCCATTCCTTGATCTAGAAGTCCTCTAGCACATTCTAAGCCTAGAAGACCTCCACCAATGACAACTGCACGTTTTTTCGTTTGGGCAATTTCAATCATTTTATTTGTATCATCAATTGTTCGCCATCCAATGACACTGGGAAAATTTGAACCCGGTATAGGTAATACAAAAGCTTTTGATCCAGTAGCGAAAATACAAATGTCATACTCTACTTCAATACCTTTAGAAGTAGTAACTATTTTGTTTTCTTTATCAACTTTTTCCACTGGATCATTATTTATAAGTTCAATATTATTCTCTTGATACCAATCATAAGAATTCATAATCGTATCTTCGACGGTCATTTTCTTCTGTAAAATATTGGATAACATAATTCTGTTATAGTTCGGATAAGGTTCTTTTCCAATAATAGTAATATCAAATTGTGATTGTGAACGTTCTAAAATCTCTTCTATCGTTCTTAACCCTGCCATGCCGTTACCAATCATTACAAGTTTTTGTTTTGCCATACTTTAAATGCCCCTTTTATCAATATAAATTTTTAATACAAAACACAATGTAACTTTATAAAAGGTCAGAAATTTAATCATTTTGTATTTCTCTCTTCATGTTCATCTTATAACAAAACTTCAGTTTTTTGTGATGTAATTCACATTTAAAATGAAAATCGGGGATTTCCCTAATAGCATGGATATGGTTTTCTAGGATGGAATTGAGATCAAAATTAAAACATATATTATAAATTAATTTATAATATATG
>NZ_KV834806.1:18219-21740 GCF_001837945.1 Staphylococcus sp. HMSC077D08
CATATATTATAAATTAATTTATAATATATGTTGCAATTGAAATGACACTTTACTCTGTCATTTTAAAGCACAAACTATTTTATAATGAACCGCATTCACTATCTAAACAATATCATCGAGCATTAAGTAGGCAAGTTCCAAGATAAGTAAATAAGGACAATTTCTATTGAAAAATATCGAAATTGTCTTTTTTATAAATTTTTGATTATTTTCAGCTCGTTGAGCTGTTACTTCTCTTATATTAAGTACCATTAGCACAAATCCTAGTTCTCTTTTGGCTTTATCTATCCCTCGAACTGACATTCTAGTGTAACACAATATAGCCTTCATAAATCCAAAAACAGGCTCCACATCAAATTTTCTTTGACTGTAGATGGTTTTTTGTTTTAGTTCTGAAAACTTTTTATTAATTTTGTCTTTAAAATATTCTCAATTATAATTCTTCATTATTTTTTTATTTGTTTTGAATTGAAGTTCATTCATTGATGTTTCAGAGGACATTCGGAACAATCATCACATTCATATTATTTAAAGTCTCGTTTAAAACCATTTTTATCATGATGATAGGCATATCTGTTAAATCCTAGTCTTTGATTGTCCAAACAAATGAATTCATCGAATTCAGTCTCGGAGTTGTTTCTACAATATCATTTGTGGGGATAAGAACTGAAGTTTCCATTAGTAGAGTATATTGAGTCATATTATAATCTTTGTGCATAAGGCACCTCGTTAATTTAGTTTAGTGATGTTTATTAAATTATACGAAAGTGCCTTATTTTTTAAAGTATTTTGGCGAGACACTTGAGGGAACAGGACAAGCTGAAGACTACAGGCTGAAGCTGTCCCCTAAGAAAGCGAGCCAACAATACGAAGTATTGTAAATAAAGAAGCCAGTAAATGAATTTATGTAAAACTCATTTACTGGCTATTTAGATAGGAATTATGTCCCAGCCCCCAATCTTAGCGAATCATATCATTAATATTTTTTAATTTCATTTAAAATAATTGAACCATATTAAATATCTAAAGCTTCAAGTCTTTCTCTAATAATTAATCTTAAAATTGGATCAAAGTTAATCGAGGGCGTAATGTGTAATTGACTATGCAATGTCATTTCACCTAAAAGGCGTTTTACTTTATTCACCAATCTACCATCAAATAAAAATAATGGGACAATGACTAACTCGTCATATTGCTCTGAGATTTTATCTAAATCATTTTTAAATGCCAATGTCCCATATAAAGCTCTTGCATAAACAGGATGATGACTATCAAGCGTTTTAACAAATGCTTTTAATTCATCATGTGCTTTCGTAAAACGTCCACTTCCATTTCCATGGGCAATTACTATAGTTGCTTGGGTTGAATCTTCACTGACTTTTTCATCAGCAATTCTATTTTCTACCAATGTTTTCATATATGGATGTGTACCAAGAGGCGCACTCATTTTACTATCAATTTGTGGATATCGAGCTTTCATCTCTTTAAGTATTTGTGGAATATCACTGACATAATGCATTGCACTAAAAATGAGTAAAGGTACAATACGAAATTTTGTAATTCCTTGCTTAATCATCTTCTCCATTATGATTTCAAGATTTTGTGTTTCACTTTCTAAAAATGCTAACTCATAATAATATTGCTCATCTTTTAATAGAGTTCCGATAAATTCTTCTAAAGCTTCATTCTGATTTCCTTTTCTCATACCATGAGCGACTAAAATATTACCTATCATAATTATCCCACCCTTTTGTATTATCATTATTACGAATAATTAAATCACATTTATGTACCAATGTATATTGTAGTATCTTAAATAAATGTACTATCATAGTTGTCAAAAATTTTATTTTTTAAATTATAAGTTATATAATAAAATTCGTTGAGAGTTTATAAATATAATCATGCCAATTGTATATATATTTACTACATAATTACATTTTTAAATATCTCAAATAATTCATATTTAGAGAGGATTTCATTTATGAAAAAATTGATTACTCTTATTGTCATGATATCTTTTGTTTTAGCGAGCTGTGGGGGTACCTCAAGTACTGACAAAGACACCCTCAATGTTGAAATACCTTTGAAAACTAAATCAATTGCACCTTACGAAACTGATATCCCAGTTAAAACAGGTGCCTTGGAATCGCTTTTTAAAATGTCGAAAAATGGTAAAGTTAAACCTTTATTAGTCAAAAAATATCATCAAGTATCTGACAATCAACTAGAACTCACATTAAAAGATAATATTAAATTTCAAAACGGTCATCATTTAACAGGCGAAGCTGTAAAACGCAGTCTTGAAGAGGGAATGAAAAAAAGTGATTTGTTAAAAGGATCACTTCCTATCAAATCAATCAACGCTCTTGGACAAAAAGTCACAATCAATACTAAAGAACCTTATCCAGAATTAAAGTCTGAACTCGCAAGCCCATTTGCTGCTATATACGACACAAAAGCTAAAAACAAAGTAACTGATCAACCTGTTGGTACGGGTCCTTATCAAATTGACAGTTATAAACGTTCGCAAAAAATCGTATTAAAACAATTCAAAGACTACTGGCAAGGTACGCCAAAATTAAAAAGAATTAATGTCACTTATCATGAAGATGGTAATACTCGTGTTGATCACTTATTAGCAGGCAAATCAGATTTGACTACTGATGTTCCAATTGAACGCGTTGATGATGTAAAAAAATCTAACAAAGCAAAGATTCAAAGTACATCAGGCTTTAGAACGCATTTAATGTTATACAATCATGATAGTAAAAAAGTTAATAAAAAAGTAAGAGAAGCACTAGATATGATTATCAATCGAAAAGACATTGCTAAAAATGTTTCTAAAAATTATGCTGATCCTGCATCAGGTCCTTTCAACCATCGATTAAAATCATTAGAAAAAGAAGAAATTCAATCACAAGACATCAAGCGTGCAAAGGAACTTTTAGCTAAAGAAGGTTATTCCAAATCGCATCCTCTTAAATTAAATATGGTCACATACGATGGTCGACCAGAATTGCCTAAAATTGGACAGGTGATACAATCAGAAGCTAAAAAAGCAAATGTTGATATACAATTACGCAATGTAGATGATATCGAAGGTTATCTCAAAAACAAACAGGCTTGGGATGTTTCAATGTATAGTTATTTAAGTGTGCCACGTGGTGATACAGGTTATTTCTTTAACACTGCATACTTACCTGAAGGTGCATTAAATAAAGGTAATTATAGTAATCCTAAAGTCACTCAGTTAATTAAAAAATTAAATACTACTTTCGGTGACAAACAACGTGCTCAAGTGACTAATGAAATACTAAATGAATCTAAAAAAGATGTTCCTAACAGCTATATCACTTACAACTCTCAAATAGATGGTGTGAATAATAATGTAAGACATTTTAATGTTACACCAGAATCTATCTATTTAATTGATTATAAATTAAGTAAAAAAGAATAATAATTGATACGAGCCTTGGACATAATTCTTAGCAAAATAGCCAGTAAATGAGTTTTCATAA
>NZ_KV834807.1:0-626 GCF_001837945.1 Staphylococcus sp. HMSC077D08
GATGTACCTTGATAAGTAGTTGTTGTCATAATGCATACCTCTTTCTGTTTAATTTGCTTGTAAAAGCTTTTCTTGTCTTGCTCGTTTCATACGCGCTTTAATTCTTTCTTTTCGTGCTTTACCTTCTGCCCTACGTCGCTCTTTATCAGCTTTAATTTCTTCTTGTATAGCAGTATTTCTATTATTCTTGTCCTTACTATCTATGTTGCTTATGTCCTCACATATGCGTAATATAAGGCTCTCATCAGCTAATACGTCATCTCTTTGATACCTCTTTATCTGACGTTGTTCACTTTCACTATAGTTAGATAGTATTATGTTAAACTTCTTTAAATCATGATTAGATTTATGCTTAAATTTCTCTAGCTTCTCACGTTCTTCAATAATACTTAATGCCAAATCTTCAATGTGGTTTGATTCATAGGACAACTGCATAGTGTATGGATCAATAAACATTCTTGGATAATGTAAAGCGTACATATCATCAATGCGTTGTTCCCATTTATCAAACTCACTTTTTAAGAATGCAGCATTATACTTTGTTTTGAGTTGAATAACAGCATATCTTTGTCCTACTCCCAAATGCTACACCTCTTATAATTTAATACGTTTTAAAGCCTCATAAC
>NZ_KV834808.1:0-229 GCF_001837945.1 Staphylococcus sp. HMSC077D08
TTATATTATAAATTCAACTTTGCAACAGAACCGTAAATTTTATTGCTAAATAAATACATATAAAATAAGAGAGCGCATATTTACGCTCCCTTTTCCTGTTTTATTATTAAAAGGTCATAACAGATTATGATCATCTGTTTTGAAATGCTGTGAGAAGCTCTCATTTGCATCGAAGTAAAGTTTATTAAACCAAATCATTATCGTGTTTAATTCTATAAACAGTCTGCCT
>NZ_KV834809.1:0-725 GCF_001837945.1 Staphylococcus sp. HMSC077D08
GTTGATGCACTTTGTGAATTCGATGCACTTGTAGGATCCGTAACAGTAACTTTTTGACCATTAAAGAAGTTTGTCCCACCTGTCACAGATGTAGAGTATGGGGCAAATGTAAAAGAAGTGTCTCCACTAGAATTGATAGGAACTGTCCAAGTTGTGGTTAAACCATATCCTTGTTTAGCTTGGTATCCATTCATTTGGTAGCCGTTTGCCCAAGTATATCCACTACCCTGTTTGTTTATATTAGTTGTGTTTGCTTTTGGATTACTAAGTTGAGCACCTGTTGAATCGGTAATATAACTTGTCGCTGTTGAAGGTGTTCCATATGCACTACCTAGTGTAAACATCGTTTGATAAGTTGTTCCTGTGTTGTATATTGCGTAACTATTAGACAATGCTGTAGGCTTTTCAACCGTCGTAGTAGCAGGATTATCATAAGTAACTGTATACGTAAAAGTCATAGACGTTCCATTATTTACAGTTGTTAATTTATAATAAATTGGAATATTATAATTTGTATCAGTCCCTGCACCTGTATAAGTATTTGTAGTTGAAGTTGCTGCTGCTGCTGCGAATGTTGTTGTTGCCAATCTACTAAATGTTCTTAAATTAATTGCTGAGGTACTATTTGATGAAGAATTACTATCATTAGTAGCAACTGTTGAACCAAAATCCTCACTTGTTGCACTACGTTTACTTTCTGTACTTGCGGCACTATCCTTGCTTTC
>NZ_KV834810.1:0-301 GCF_001837945.1 Staphylococcus sp. HMSC077D08
TTGGGAAATTAAAAATTTAATGTGTGATATAGAGGTAGTAAAAGAAAAGTTGGAAGATGTAGCGACTACACATACATGGTTTGTAGATGAACGATTTACGAAGAGATCGTTAAAAACTAAAGAAGAAGTGGTTAATTATGGTCTGGCGTATAACGAACATAGAATTCACAACGAACAAGTTACAGAATTAATGCTTTCTTATTTGGAAGAGTTAGACGGTTTTATAAAAAAGTTTCAAGAAATAGAAAAATGCGCATCTGATGTAAGTTTGGCGACAGAATCAGATAACGCATAAATTTAA
>NZ_KV834811.1:0-5167 GCF_001837945.1 Staphylococcus sp. HMSC077D08
GATGTACCTTGATAAGTAGTTGTTGTCATAATATATACCTCTTTCTTTTTAATTTGCTTTTAAAAGCTTTTCTTGTCTTGCTCGTTTCATACGCGCTTTAATTCTTTCTTTTCGTGCTTTACCTTCTGCCCTACGTCGCTCTTTATCAGCTTTAATTTCTTCTTGTATAGCAGTATTTCTATTATTCTTATCTTTACTATCTATGTGGCTTATATCCTCGCATATGCGTAATATAAGGCTCTCATCAGCTAATACGTCATCTCTTTGATACCTCTTTATCTGACGTTGTTCACTTTCACTATAGTTAGATAGTATTATGTTAAACTTCTTTAAATCATGGTTAGATTTATGCTTAAATTTTTCTAGCTTCTCACGTTCTTCGATAATACTTAATGCCAAATCTTCTATGTGGTTTGATTCATAGGACAACTGCATAGTGTATGGATCAATAAACATTCTTGGATAATGTAAAGCGTACATATCATCAATGCGTTGTTCCCATTTATCAAACTCACTTTTTAAGAATGCAGCATTATACTTTGTTTTGAGTTGAATAACAGCATATCTTTGTCCTACTCCCAAATGCTACACCTCTTACACGCTTAGTTTTCGAAGTACATCTAATCTTGCTTGTGTTCCTAACATTTGACGTTTGACACTGTAAATAGCTTGTTTCTTATCATCTTCATTTCTGATAATGAAATAGCCTCTAGAATCTTTCTTATAGCTATAACCTACTGGATATTGATAGTTAATAATTAAGCTAGTAATAACTTGTGTTAGCCATCTATCATTGGCTTTATTTAGGGGATAACCTAGTTGATTCAATATCTTAGTCTTAGTTACATACTTTTCATTTGAGTTCTGAATTATGTCATAAACTCTTAAATATTCGTTTGGTACAGATTGATTTTTATTTAATGTATCTATCATGTTTTATTCCTCGTTTTATTTAGTATTCCCTTTCTGTTTACTAACTCCCTAAAACGGTACTGATACATTCAATTTTTCTCCACACTCTAATTATATCAAAATTACACTAAAAATACAAACTTATGTTCCTGTTTTAACTCATTTTATTTTTTACTTAACAATCCTAATAAACATTGAATTAACAACTTTTATAAGTGTTTTTCATATACTATCACACACTACGACACAAGAACATATGTTCTAATTAATTTGCATTTTAACCCCTCATGAAAATTAAGCGCTTAGCTTTTTTTAGTTTTTATATAGGAGCCACACACTACATGCGACCCCTTATTTAGCTACTTACTCACACTATAGTACGATTCTTTCAATTCACTTAACTTACGCTCTAACGTCTTATAATCGTCTTGTGTAGCATTCTCATCTTGTACAAATGCAGTAACCAACTTTAATCCCTCAACTAATTCTGTTGCTGGTTCATTAATCCCTGTTGCTAACTGATACAACATTTCAATATTACCTATCACATCAGCATTACTGGACTGAATGCCCTCAACAGTATCTGAGTCAAAGCCTTTTTCCATATAGTCGAACACATCACTATTATTAGATTCTGCGTAAGTTTGTAACCCATACATAAAAAACTCATCATTAAATAGATTATCAGCCATCATATCGCTTATAGAGAGCGTTTTATCATCATGTAATTCATAACCTGCATAATAACCATCAATACTTCTTATAAGCCCCTCAGTGTGCTTAGGAGAAGCTAACTCAAACGCTTTTCTCACATTACAATCCTTGATATATATGTGACCGTATAAATTACCATTCATAACTACATAAACCATATCAAACGGATCATTATATATTTTGAATCCAAACGGTGTTTCTCTACTACTTTCTAATAATCCAGTGTAATATCTTAATAACGTACCTGCTCTTGTTTCAAATTGATTTGCGATTATTTCTATATTCATATTATTCATCTCCTATTTGGTCCATCTCGACTGTATCGAGATTCAACTTTTTAATATCAAAACTTGGGCCGTCTTCATAATTTGAAACTAAATCACTGTCATGTAAATCAATGTTCGAGCCTTTAACTACCGTAGCAAGTTCTATTGGACAATAAATTATTTCGTCTCCCTTTCGATATTCAACAAAGTAATTATCTTTGACCAATACAGTTTGAGTAGAAGTATTGCTACAAAACCTATTGAAAATTTCATCTTTTTTATTCATCTCAAACGCGCTCCTTTTATTCTTTTATAAACTTCACTATCTCCTAAATCTTTGATACTTCTCTCGCTCAAATTAAAATGCCAATTTAATTGAGTTTTATCTTTTACATCAAAACCAGCTTTTAACATAGCACCCTTAAACTGACCATTTGTTATATAGCTACCTTCAAATGTGTCTTCTAATTTTTTACGGTATTCTGTTTCAAACACGTGTTTTAATCCATAAGAAGAATGCCTCATATTAAAAGACTTTATTTTATCTAGCGAATTACAAAATTCCATCAATGCACATTTCTTATCTTCATTTAATTCATCAAAATGTTCTGGTTTATTAATATCTATAATTTTAAATTCTCCTTTACTTTTAATAAGTAGCACAATGCTACCAAAAACTACTCATATGCTACCTGCTTAAACCCAGTCACACCAATGGTTAAAGATAAAAAAGTAGCAGTATTAAGACTTTTTCATACTCACATATATA
Source organism: Staphylococcus sp. HMSC077D08 (assembly GCF_001837945.1). Classification (NCBI taxonomy): domain Bacteria; kingdom Bacillati; phylum Bacillota; class Bacilli; order Caryophanales; family Staphylococcaceae; genus Staphylococcus; species Staphylococcus sp. HMSC077D08. The sequence continues at coordinate 2,662 of NZ_KV834811.1, forward strand.
TTTTTATAGTGTTTTTATTATTAAAATATTTTCAATCTCTTAAAATCAATGCTACTGCTACCAAAACTACGAAAAATATTGATATGACAACGTTCATAAAGGTAGCAATATGGTAGTAAAAGGTAGTAAAGCACTACCTTTTTTGTTTTTTAAATCCCCATCTAACATTATTTTCTGTATATTTAACAGAACGTTTCCATTTAATACCATAGTTATTTTCTAAAAGTGTGATGAAATCATTCTTTTCTACTGGCTTTCTAATAAAATTGTTATGGCACCATACTTTATAATCTTTGTATGTTTCTGCACCTGGACGCTCCAAGAAGAAATCAACACTTCTATTTTCAAGATATTCACTTAAAGGATTATTATTGTCTGAGAATAACTCAGAACTTCTATCAGAGCGTTCATTAGGTGTGATATATGTGCCATCACGTTGTAGCATATCGGCCAATGTATCAACAGCTAATTTCAATACATATTCTTTAGCACTTTCACTATAGATTATGTTAGTGCTTTCAGTAATGCTCAAACGATCTTCATCATCCTTAAAACTGTAGTTAAATGGTATAATGTGCAGTCGCTTATTAATTTGATCGCCACTTTCTTTAAACTTCGGATAATGGTTACTAGCTATAATAAATGGCGTTTGCATACGTACCGAATGACTGGCCTTACCTTTTTGCTCAATCTCTAAATAACCACCTGTGATAGCCGTCTTAATGTTTCCAGCATCTTCTATTACAACATTGGGTAGATCATCAACAATGTTGGCCATTTTTCCATATATACTAGAACCTGCAAAATGGTTATTTGCTAATCTTTGAGGGCTTACTGATGATATTTGATTACCACTATCAAATGTGGCTTTTATTATATGTTGCACGGTAGACTTACCATTATCTGCGACTGTACCCAGTAAATAAATAATTTGATCAATAAGAATTTTCGGGTATAAAACTTGTGCAAACATTTCATATATATTCATGATAGTTGCTTCGTGATTACAAGATACTTTTCGTATTGTTGTATCTACAAATTCATCATACGCATTAGGATTATAAGCAGTAGGTAGTTTATTAATAACAAAAATATCTGGTGTAAATGTTTTAAATGCTTTCGTCTTATAATTAACTAAACCGTTTTTAACAGCGACATATTCTTTATTAACTTCACTTCTAACATCACACATATCAACAATGTAATTTCTAACTTCTTTAACAGAATTATCTTTTAAAACGTCTAAACTCCTAATAATCTTACGTAATTTACGACCTGTTTTATCTAGCTCATAAATACCACTTTGAGCATTATAAATATAAATATCACCATCAGAATCAGGGTATCTGACAATGTGATATTCCTGAGAAATATATTGGGCCATAATAGTATGATTGAATTTAGGTTTTTTATTTTCATCACCATTTGGATAAAACCACCAGGAACCATTTTGAATTTTCTTAGTTTTAGATTCATTATTGGGTTTGATATAAACTTCTTTTTGGTTATTTATAGCCTTATCTAATTCTAATTGTCCCCAAGTAGTGTTACCACGCTTAGAATCCCATTTATCGGTTAGATTGTTATAACTCAAAAATATACGTTCCATTTGAGCCTTATCTTTACTAGTATAGAAAGCTAGGTAATGCAAAAGGCTTTGGACACCTTCACTAGGACTATCAAAATATAGTTCATAATTACCTTTTAACAAATTACTGATTTTATCTTTTTGTTTGGATTTCAACATAATGTTAATAACATCTTCATCAGAAAGATTACTTTTATCATTAGAATGATATGTGATAGTAGTTTGTGTTGGTTCGTCTTGTTTAAAAAATCTAACGTATAGATTGTTTAATACTTCTTGATCATCACATATTTCACTTTGTCCAATTGATTCACCGGTAACTGTCATGAATCTTGCTGTGTCATATAGCTCAATATCTAAATCTGTACGCTTTTTCTTTCGTTCTGAAGGTAAATAACCTTTAAAGAAACAGTGTAGGCCCGTCCCACTTGGCGACTTTTCACAATAAGTTAGTTCAACCATTTCTAATGCTAAATCTGATATGATTTGACCGTTCTCATCAATCGCATTATCAATATCTAATACAATATAATTATCATCATTGCTTAGCATGAAGCCGATACCATCATAAATATCATTTTGTTCATATATTGCATTGATAGCGTCAAAAATAGTCCATGTATCACTATTAGTAGAACTCGCTTTATATCCAGCATAGCTATAAGGTACTTTTCCATATAGCTGTTGTTTCTCGACCCATTCAGCACGCCACAATACCCATTTAGGCAATTCAATTAATTCGTCGGGTATTTCTAGCGCATTGACTTCAAGTATCTTATTTTTTTCTTTAATTGCCATTGAATCCCTCCATTTGATACAAACAAAAGGACAAAGATGTTATAATAAATATGTGCAATTTATTAATTGTCCTTTTGATTGTTAAATATTAAATTTATGCGTTATCTGATTCTGTCGCCA
>NZ_KV834812.1:0-536 GCF_001837945.1 Staphylococcus sp. HMSC077D08
TAACATCGTTACCTTTTGTAGGACAACATTTTATAGGAACTTATGATAGTTTTGATAAAAAGGGCAATGCAAAAGAAATGTCAAAAGGTGAATTGGCTGCATATAAAAAAGCGAAGAAGATGTTTAATCAATTCAATATATTTAATACTGATAAAGACCCAGTAGGGCTTGATGATACGAAAAGTGCTTTTATTAAAAAACTTAATAAAAAAGCTAAAGCTGATAAAGCGTCCAAAACGAAAAAAGGCTCTAAATCTACAAGTAAATCATCGAAAAGTGTTAAAGCGGATTCGGATGCTTCTGCCAAAAAAGGAAATGGTGGCTCTGGTGGTTCGGGCAAAAAGATAAAGATACAAACGTAAGCTGTACATGCTATTGTAAGTAATCTACGTGATCGAATACATAAATATGATGATGTATCGTTGGAGGACTAATAATGAAATTTAAAAGCACTAACTATTCATTAGGTTGAGTAATTAGTGCTTTTCTGATATTAAAAGCCCCAAATTAGAGGTGGATCTGCTTCGTAGTCTTTT
>NZ_KV834812.1:636-1637 GCF_001837945.1 Staphylococcus sp. HMSC077D08
AATTAGAGGTGGATCTGCTTCGTAGTCTTTTTCATTTAATTTTTTTTCTTTGATGATTTGGCTAGGGAATTTATCAAGATCATTTTGTGTTTTGAACATATTTGATAAATTTTCTGACATACTCATTTGATTATCAAATTGGTAATCACTTGTTTCATTCATAGTAGCTGTAAAATATAATTCCTTATTATTATTTACATACCCTTTAATTAAATAATCTCCCATTGGGTTTTTTTCGGTTTTTACAATCGTAAAGTGTTTATAATGATTTACGTTTTCATTGAAAAATAAATCGATTCGCTTTTTTTGAATATCTAAGTAATAATTGCGTTTATTTTCATGTAACATATAGAAGCCTCCAATTATAAGTGATACTATAATTATAGATGTAATTAACATTATATTTTTTTTAAACATAATTGCCTCCACAAATATTTATACAGAATGGTGAGATGCATGAAAATAACAGATGAAACAAAAAGAAAACTTTCTGCCGAAAGTTACAACGACCACAATGTGAATAGTGTAATAACTACGCCAGCGAGTAAATTTAAAGTCCTTGAAAAAAGAGAGGACACAAGAAATGGTTTAAAGGCTTATGCTTATGCACCAATTGTTAATGGAAAACCTGATACAAGTAATATTGTTATGGGTTACGCTGGTACAGACCCTCTTAGTATGAAGGATTGGAAAACAAACTTATCTCTTCCTTACCATAATAACACAGATGATTTAAAAATTGATGAACGTTATAAAGATCTAAAAAATACTACTATAACTGAAAAATACAACAAGCCAACTGACGACAATGATGTACTAAATACAATGGATACGATTGGCGAAACAATTATTAAAAAAGTAACGCATTCAAATGTTCTTAATGATATCTATACAAAAGGTGCTCCGAGCCAAATAGATGAAAGTGCAGCCTTCACCCAAGCTGTGAAAGATAAATATCCTAATAGTAAATTTCATAGTGGGGCACATAGTTTAGGAGGCTA
>NZ_KV834813.1:0-15764 GCF_001837945.1 Staphylococcus sp. HMSC077D08
ATACTATAAATTCAACTTTGCAACAGAACCTTATTGCATATCTTTTTAGCCATATCACTGATAGGGTGAAGCATATCATAAATAAAACTAAAAAATAAATTGTATATAACTTACTTTGAAATTGATCGAATATATAGTATCTTTAATAAAATGCAGATATTGTGGCGTAGAATTTGAGAATCAAAAAATGATTAATATAGTTTGAAGAAACTGAGCATAAGTACTAGAAAAATAGCCAGTAAATGAGTTTATTATGAATTCATTTACTGGCTTCTTTAAATAATGATTTAGACAGTTTGCTTTTCTAGAACTACTTTGAAATGCGTTATTTTCTTTAAGAATATTAATATATAACTTGTGTTGCTAATGCTAACCTTGGTCAGAGTGTATTGTCATGCGATAGTTAAGATGAGATCTTTTAATTAAAACCTTGTTTTAAACATCGATGACAAGGTCTAATGTAGGAGGTGTAGAAATAATTTTCAGAATGATATAAATAAATCATAAATGAAGATAAATCGAAACTATTTATACCGTAGGGGGGTATATGTTATGGTATAAGTAACTTTACTATCACGTTTTCATTGGGAGGGGTTAATTTGAATAATAATGGTGAAGAGCATAATCATCAAAATCACATGAATCATTCCAATCACATGCATCATGATAACCATGCCTCACATCATCATAGTGGCCATGCACATCATCATGGAAATTTTAAAGTTAAGTTTTTTGTTTCATTAATTTTTGCAATACCTATCATTCTCTTATCGCCAATGATGGGTGTTAACTTACCTTTTCAATTCACATTTCCAGGTTCTGAATGGGTAGTGTTAATATTAAGTACAATTTTATTCTTTTATGGTGGTAAACCGTTCTTGTCTGGTGGTAAAGATGAAATTGCTACAAAAAAACCAGGCATGATGACCTTAGTTGCCCTAGGTATCTCAGTAGCTTATATTTATAGCTTGTATGCTTTTTATATGAATAACTTTAGTAGTGCAACTGGTCATACAATGGACTTTTTTTGGGAATTAGCAACCTTAATTTTAATTATGCTATTAGGACATTGGATAGAAATGAATGCTGTCGGAAATGCTGGAGATGCTTTAAAGAAAATGGCAGAACTGTTACCTAATAGTGCGATTAAAGTTATGGATAATGGCCAACGCGAAGAAGTTAAAATATCAGACATCATGACTGATGATATCGTCGAAGTAAAAGCCGGAGAAAGCATTCCAACAGATGGTATTATCGTTCAAGGACAAACATCTATAGATGAATCCCTAGTCACTGGAGAATCTAAAAAAGTACAAAAAAATCAAAATGACAACGTCATCGGGGGTTCTATTAATGGGTCTGGAACAATACAAGTCAAGGTTACAGCTGTTGGAGAAGATGGATATCTTTCTCAAGTTATGGGACTTGTTAATCAAGCACAAAATGATAAATCTAGTGCTGAATTGTTATCTGATAAAGTAGCGGGTTATTTATTCTACTTTGCTGTAAGTGTTGGCGTGATTTCTTTTATTGTCTGGATGCTCATTCAAAATGATGTTGATTTTGCATTAGAACGTCTTGTAACTGTGTTAGTCATTGCTTGTCCACATGCTTTAGGCTTGGCAATACCTTTAGTCACTGCACGTTCTACTTCAATTGGTGCACATAATGGTTTAATTATTAAAAATAGAGAGTCTGTAGAAATAGCTCAACATATCGATTATGTAATGATGGATAAAACTGGTACTTTAACTGAGGGTAACTTTTCTGTGAATCATTATGAGAGCTTTAAAAATGATTTGAGTAATGATACAATATTAAGCCTTTTCGCCTCATTAGAAAGTCAATCTAATCACCCATTAGCTATAAGTATTGTTGATTTTGCGAAAAGTAAAAATGTTTCATTTACTAATCCACAAGACGTTAATAATATTCCAGGTGTCGGATTAGAAGGTCTAATTGATAATAAAACATATAAAATAACAAATGTCTCTTATCTTGATAAACATAAACTTAATTATGACGATGACTTGTTTACTAAATTAGCTCAACAAGGTAATTCAATCAGTTATTTAATTGAGGATCAACAAGTCATTGGCATGATTGCTCAAGGAGATCAAATTAAAGAAAGCTCAAAACAAATGGTAGCTGATTTACTATCAAGAAATATTACACCAGTCATGCTTACAGGTGACAATAATGAAGTGGCACACGCTGTCGCAAAAGAATTAGGTATTAGTGATGTCCATGCACAACTCATGCCAGAAGATAAGGAAAGCATTATAAAAGATTATCAAAGCAAAGGTAATAAAGTCATGATGGTCGGAGACGGTATCAACGATGCGCCGAGCCTTATAAGAGCCGATATTGGTATAGCAATTGGTGCAGGCACAGATGTTGCAGTGGATTCAGGTGATATCATACTTGTTAAAAGTAATCCATCAGATATCATTCATTTCTTGACCCTTTCAAATAATACTATGAGAAAAATGGTTCAAAACTTATGGTGGGGTGCAGGTTATAATATTGTTGCTGTACCTTTAGCAGCTGGCGCATTAGCTTTTGTCGGGTTAATATTATCACCAGCTGTAGGAGCAATATTAATGTCTTTAAGTACAGTTATAGTAGCGATTAATGCTTTTACATTAAAATTAAAATAAAAGAGGTAAACCTTATGTATAATAAAGTTTTTGCAATTTTAATTATAATTTTTTCCATAATAATTATTGCGTCTAATGATACTTTCGCAGAAAGTAAGAATGATATGATGAATATGAAAGAAGATAAGAAAAATACAATGGATATGACAAATATGAAACATCATGACGAAAGAAAGAAATTAAATTCTTCACAAGGAAAAAATGAAATAATATTTCCTAAAGTTGCAGAGTCAAAAAAAGATAACAATGGTTATAAAAATTATACATTAAAAGCTCAGGAAGGAAAGACAGAGTTTTACAAAAATAATTTTTCTAATACTCTAGGCTACAATGGAAATTTACTTGGACCAACTTTAAAATTAAAAAAAGGAGATAAAGTTAAAATTAAGTTAATAAATAACTTAGATGAAAATACAACATTTCATTGGCATGGATTAGAAGTAAATGGAAAAGTGGATGGAGGGCCTTCTCAGGTTATAAAACCAGGAAAAGAAAAAACTATAAAATTTGAGGTTAATCAAGATTCTGCTACGTTATGGTATCACCCCCACCCCTCTCCAAATACAGCTAAACAAGTTTATAATGGCTTATCAGGATTATTATATATAGAAGATAGTAAAAAGAATAATTATCCTAGTAATTATGGAAAAAATGATTTGCCTATAATAATCCAAGATAAAACATTTGTATCTAAAAAATTAAATTATTCAAAAACGAAAGACGAAGATGGCACTCAAGGTGATACTGTTCTTGTGAACGGAATAGTAAACCCCAAACTTACAGCAAAAGAAGAGAAAATACGTTTGAGACTTTTAAATGGTTCTAATGCTCGAGATTTAAATCTTAAGCTAAGTAATAATCAAAGTTTTGAGTATATTGCTTCAGATGGCGGTCAATTAAAAAACGCTAAAAAATTAAAAGAAATTAATTTAGCTCCTTCAGAAAGAAAAGAAATAGTAATAGATTTATCTAAAATGAAAGGCGAGAAAATCAGTCTGGTTGATAATGATAAAACTGTAATTTTACCGATTAGTAACAAAGAGAAAAGTTCTAACAAAAGTAATACACCAAAAGTAGGTAAGAAAATAAAATTAGAAGGTATGAATGATAATGTTACCATTAATGGTAATAAATTCGATCCTAACAGAATAGATTTTACACAAAAGTTAAACCAGAAGGAAGTATGGGAAATTGAAAACGTCAAAGATAAAATGGGTGGTATGAAACATCCTTTCCACATCCATGGAACGCAATTTAAAGTTTTATCTGTGGATGGGGAGAAACCTCCAAAAGATATGAGGGGTAAAAAGGATGTTATATCTTTGGAACCTGGACAAAAAGCTAAAATAGAGGTTGTATTTAAAAATACTGGAACATACATGTTTCACTGTCATATACTTGAGCATGAAGATAATGGAATGATGGGTCAAGTAAAAGTAACAAACTAATCAATAGGGAGATTTTAATATGATGAAAAAAGATAAAGACACTAATGACCAAAAAAGTGAGAGCCATATGAAGCATAATGATGAAAGTAAAGTTCCTGAAGATATGACATCGACTAATGAGGGTGAATTTAAAGTAGGAGATAAAGTAACGATTACAGCAGGGCATATGCCAGGTATGAAAGGTGCAGAAGCTACTGTAAAAGGTGCGTATAAAACATATGCCTATGTTGTAAGTTATAAACCCACAAATGGAAATGAAAAAGTAAACAATCATAAATGGGTCGTAAACGAAGAGATCAAAGATGCACCTAAAGATGGATTTAGTAAAGGCGATACTGTTAAATTAGAAGCAAGTCATATGTCTGGTATGAAAGGTACTACAGCCAATATAGATAACGTGAAAAAGACTACTGTTTACGTAGTTGATTACAAATCCAAAGATAATGGTAAAATCATTAAAAATCATAAATGGATGACAGGAAATGAGCTGAAAGCACGATAAAAATCTAGTTCTAGATTGAGAAATAAATAGATATAAAAATATCCTCCTTAATCAATAATTTAAATAACTTATTATTGTTAAGGAGGATATTTTTTAGTGTGTAAATTAAAAAGAATTTTAGAAGAATAACATTTATCAAAAAACTGTTCATTACCTTATTAATTGAAATTATATAATTAAAAACCGCATCATTAACCGATAAGCAGAAGCGTATCGTAAGTGAGGCGGGTTTTTTAGCCGCTTCTCAAAGGGGGGGACGAACGTATCATAACATATGAGGTTTATGAGAATTGCTGTTATGTTTTTGATCACATCAATAAATAAAAAAGATATGCACTATGTAAAATATTTATTAAATGATATAAAGCGAGGATACATAAATGATTTTTAAATAGATATGTATCCAATAATATAAAAAGGGACTATAAGCTATATCTAACTACTTATAGTCCTTTTTCATTAGTATAAATATTAAGAAAGGTGTATATCTTTGTAACCTTCATTTACATTAATAATGTTGTGATAACCTTTATGTTCTAAAATACCAATAGCTATAGAACTTCTAATGCCAGACTGACAGTGTACATAAATAACATCGTTTTTATTGAAAGGTAAATCTGTTTCTAAAAGTTTGCCATGTGGTACATGAACCGCTTGAGATAAGTGGCCATTATTCCATTCATTATCATTTCGTACATCTAATATATGTGGTTCGTTACCTTTAATGTCTTCACTATGAATGGAACGTGTTTGAATCTTAGATTGAGGTAATTGATATCCAGCAACATCATCGTAACCAATGAGTTGTAAGGCGTGTGTTGCTTTTGAAACAAGGTGATAGTCTCCAATCAAGTTAATTTCTTGATCATAGTTTAGATACCAGCCAATTTGATTGATGAAATTTTTATCATATGGAATATTGATTGTACCTTCAATATGTCCACCATGATAAGCCTCATTACTGCGGAGATCAAAAGTTAATCTGTTTGTACTTGTAGCTGGATAAACCGTATAAGGTTGATATAAATTCATACCGAATTGATTAATTTTTTTCATTTGTGCAAAATGATGTGGTGGTGCAGGTTGGTCAGAAATTAGTTTATCGATAAAGGTAGCTGCATTATTTTCAGAAAAAGCCCAGTTCGTTTGTTTTTCATAGCCAAGCGTAGATGTTGGAATAGCACCTAAAGATTTACCACAAGGACTACCAGCGCCATGGCCAGGCCAAATTTGAATGTAGTCTGGCAAGTCTTTAATACTTTCAATAGATTTAAACATTTGTTTAGCGCCTATTTCAGATGATCCTTCTACTTTAACAGCTTTTTCTAGTAAATCAGGTCTACCGATATCTCCTACAAAAATAAAATCACCACTGAATAGTCCCATTGGAACTTGTGCTCCAGCACCTTCGTCAGTAAGTAAAAAACTTATACTTTCTGGCGTGTGACCAGGTGTATGAAACACTTTTAATTTTATATTTCCTACATAAATATCATCATTATGTTGAACAAAATGAGTGTGGTTAGGCATATTTTTATAACCTAACATGTCATCACTTTCGCCCGATACATAAATACTAGCATTTAACTTTATAGCAACATCTCTAATTCCTGAAGCAAAATCTGCATGTATATGTGTTTCAGCTGCATGAGTAATGGTTAAACCTTCTTCATCAGCAACTCGAATATATGAAGATAAGTCACGAATAGGATCAATAATCATGGCTTCTCCAGTTTTTTGACAACCGATTAAATAAGATGCTTGAGATAAGTGTTTATCATAAAATTGTTTAAAAAACATAATATCATTCCTTTTTAATTATATAAATAAATTGTGATTAGCTTGTTCTGTATATCCAATATATGCACCTACGCCACCGTATTCTACATCATCGCGTAGTTCTTCTTTTGTAATGCCCATAACATCCATGCTCATTGTACAAGCAATAAGTTTAACACCTTGTTCAACTGCTTGATTGATAAGAGAAGGTAAATCATCGACATTTTTCTTTTTCATGACATAACGCATCATTAAATTTCCTACACCAAACATATTCATTTTTGAAATAGGCATTTTAATTGGTGAATTTGGAAGCATGAAGTCAAAAAGTTTTGCGATACCTTTTTTCTTAATGCGTTGACTTTGAGTTTTTTTAAGTGCATTCAAGCCCCAAAATGTGCAAAAAATGGTTACATCTCTACCTGCGGCTTTAGCACCATTAGCAATAATCATTGCTGCAACTGCTTTATCTAGTTCGCCGCTAAATAAAACAATCGTTGTTCCATTTTTTGTGTGCGTCACTTCTATATTTTTATTTTCTTCTTTTTGAATAATAGCGCGAATTTCATTACCAGAATCATTGAGTCTAACAAGTGTGTGTCCAGTTTGTTTGACCCAACTTTTAATATCATTTAAAAAACCGTGATCTGTCACAACAACTTCTATTTGATCACCAATAGCAATGTTTTTCATTTCTTTACTAATATTAACAATAGGTCCTGGGCACTGTAGATTACTATAATTAAACGTCTTACGATTGTGTTTGATTTGAATTTCTTTATCTTCTTTTAATTTAAATGATTCATTATTATGTTGCTGTTCGTAAGCCGTATAGCCTCCATCTAAATTCACCACATTGTATCCGCGTTGTGTAAGAAATTGACTTGCTTTTCTACTTCTATTACCGCTTTTGCAATAAATATAGTAAGTTTTATTGCGATCTTGTTTAAAATTTTCTATGTTTTCAACTGAATGTAATAAAGCATTTTTAATGTGTCCTAATTCATATTCTTCAGGCTGTCGAACGTCAATTAATTGACCCTTAGAACCCAATTCTTGTAATTCTTTTTTAGTGAAATCATTAATGTGTTTTGTTTTATATTGTGACATAATTGCCTCCTTTTAAATACCTATGGGGGTATGTTATAACGGATTAGACAGTTTGTCAAATACCCCATTAGGTATTTGACAAAATAAAATTTAATCAATATGATGTAATTATTAAAAATTAATATGGAGTGAAATATATTGGAATATAATAAAAAGATGATTAATCGTATTCATCGCATACAAGGACAACTTAATGGTGTCATTAAAATGATGGAGGAAGAAAAAAATTGTAAAGATGTCATTAGTCAATTAAGTGCATCTAAAAGTTCTATTCAACGTTTAATGGGTATTATCATTAGCGAGAACTTAGTAGAATGCGTCAAAATGTCTGAAGAAAATAGTGAAGATTCTCAGGCATTAATTAATGAAGCAGTTGAATTATTAATAAAAAGTAAATGATAATGGTGACTTCCATGATAATCATGTTACTCATTGGAATATTTGGAGGATTTATTTCAGGATTGGTTGGTATAGGGGGAGCAATTATCATTTATCCTATGCTTTTATTATTACCACCTTTGGTTGGTCTACCCACTTATAGTGCTTATATTGCTTCAGGATTAACCTCAAGTCAGGTGTTTTTCAGTACATTGAGTGGATCTTTTAAAGCATATAAAAACAAAGATTTTTCTAGAACGCTTGTACTTAATATGGGAAGTGGAATGATTATAGGTAGTATACTAGGTGCAATATTAGCGAATTTAATAAATGTACAGTTCGTTAATATGGTTTATATTATTATTGCATTATTAGCTCTTATTTTAATGTTTATTAAAGTCGTACCATCTACTAGTCATATTAAGTTTAATCGTCTACTTTTAATTACAATAGGTGGTATCATCGGTTTGGTATCTGGTATTGTAGGAGCTGGTGGAGCATTTATTATTATTCCAGTACTACTTGTTATATTTAAATTACCAATGAACACGGTGGTTACAAATAGTATTGTAATTGCGTTCATTTCTTCTATTGGAGCATTTATTATTAAATTATTACAGGGTTATATTCCTGTTAATAGTGCAATACCGTTAATTTTAGGTAGTATACTATTTACGCCTCTAGGTATGAAAATAGGACAAAAAATACCTGATTATATTCAAAAAATGATTGTAAGTATTTTAATCGTCATTGCAATCATTAAGTTGATTTTTTAAGAATATTATATGATAGAAAATCTATTAAAAGCGTCTCAATGATATTGAGACGCTTAAAATTTATCTAGCTTTAAATGATTCAATGGCTGCTTTGATTTCATCTCTAACACGCTGGAATTCTGACCAAGGTTTGCCTGCAGGATCGTCAAATCCCCAATGTTCCTTCTTTACATTAGACGGCAATACAGGACAGTTTTGATCAGCATCACTACATAGAGTTACTACTAAATCGGATTGGTTTAGTATATTTTTGTCAATTAAATTAGAAGTATGGTTTGATATATCAATTCCAACTTCTTTCATCGCTTCAATTGCCTTTGGATTGACACCGTGTGCCTCTATACCGCCAGAATATACTTGCCATTCATCAGCTAAGATGTTCTTACCCCATCCTTCAGCCATTTGGCTACGGCATGAATTACCTGTACATATAAAATAAATTATTTTCTTTGTCATCATTGACACCTCTTTTTTAAAATATAATAAGTGTTAGATATAACCCTAACAGTGTGATAAATAATACCGGAATCGTTATAATAATACCGATTTTAAAGTATTGTCCCCAAGAAATTTTAACACCTTTTTGAGTAAGCACATGTAACCAGAGAAGTGTTGCTAACGAACCAATTGGTGTGATTTTAGGTCCTAAATCAGATCCGATAACATTCGCATAAATCATGCCTTCCTTGAGTATGCTTGTTGTTTGAGATTGACCAATCGCTATTGCATCTATTAAAACAGTTGGCATGTTGTTCATAATGGATGAAAGGAATGCGGATATAAAGCCCATGCCCATGATACTACTAAATAAGCCGTAACTTGAAATATTTGTTAGTACATCACTAAGAAGCGTTGTAATCCCCACATTTTTTAGACCAAATACCACAAGATACATACCAATAGAGAATAAAACAATATTCCATGGTGCACCTTTAATTACTTGTTTCGTATGAACAGCCTTAGATTTACGTGCTAATAATACAAATATTAAAGCAATGATACCAGCAATAATTGATACTGGAATGTTTATAAACTCACTTATTAAATAACCAACTAGCAATACAGTGAGTACAATCCACGAGATATTAAAAAGCTTTTTGTCCTTAATCGCTTCTTTTGGTTCTCTAATATTTACTGCATCAAATTTTCTTGGGATAGACTTTCTAAAATAAAGCCATAAGACAAGAATACTTGCGATTAAAGAGAATATATTAGGTATAATCATTTTACTGAAGTACTCAACAAATCCAATATCAAAGTAATCAGCAGAAACAATATTAACTAAATTACTAACAATTAATGGAAGAGATGTAGTATCTGCAATAAAACCACTAGCAATAATAAATGGGAATACCGCTTTTTTATCAAATCCTAAACTACGTACCATTGCTAAAACAATAGGCGTCAGTATTAAAGCTGCACCATCGTTCGCAAAGAAAGCTGCTACAATAGCGCCTAACAACATAATGTAAACAAACATTTTCAAGCCATTACCCTTTGATGCTCTCACCATATGTATAGCAGACCATTCAAAGAACCCAATTTCATCTAATATGAGTGAAATGAGAATAACTGCAACAAAAGTTAAGGTCGCATTCCAAACAATTCCAGTAACTTCTAGTACATCTGAAAAGCTTACAACGCCAGTGATTATAGCAACTACAGCACCAATTAATGCAGTAATACCAATATCTAGACCTTTAGGTTGCCATATAACAAAAATTAACGTTAATATAAAAATTGTGATTGCTAATATTGTCATTGTTAACATTCACCTTTCTCTACAGTTTCACATATACATGGGACAGTACTGGAACTCAATAGAGTGAGTCGTGATGTAATGTCATCTAATACAGCATGATTCAATTTATATAAATTTTTATTACCATCCTTTCTAGATGTAATTAAATTATTGTCTTTTAATACTTTCATATGATGACTTAATGTGGGTTGAGAAAAAGAAAAATGCTGTAATAAATCACAAGCGCATAATTCACCACAAGATAACAAATCTAATATCTCAAGACGGCTACTATCAGCCATCACTTTCAAGTATTGCGATATTTCACTATAATTCAATTTTTTTCTCCCTTTCTACTTGGAATCTTTTATATCGTTAATAATTTTTATTGTCATTTGATAAATTACATACTTGCTTAACTCCTAAATTATTAACTGGTTTAAAGTAGACTCTATTTATCATATAGTTCTCATTATAATCAATAATATCAATATTCTAATACTCGATAAGGTATGACAAAGTAATTATCAAGACTTTCATTTTTAATCTTGTTTATCCAAAATGATTCATCTTCTTTTTTGTTACTAAAAAGGTCATCACGTTGATTTAGCGTAACTAACGATTGATTAACAACCCACCAATTATGGCCTATATTAGCTCTATTTAAATCTTCTACTAAACGTTTAGATTCTAAATAAGGTGTTTTTTCTGCTAATGTTACAATTATCATCTGTGTTAAATTTTTATTTTGAATTTTGGGTAATAATGTTTCAACATTACTGGTAGTTTGAGTTGATTTTTTCTTTAATTCTCTATGATGATTTTCACTAGAATCAAGTAACAGCAAGGTATGGCCTGTAGGAGCTGTATCTACAATTACGTAATCCATGTCGTCTTGATTCTCCATAATGTCACTAAAGGCTTTGAAAAATGCTATTTCTTCTGTACAAGGTGATTTTAAATCTTCCATAATATAATCAATATCGTCTTGTGGTGTATCATCATTCACTGTTGCTAGTACTTCTTTTTTATATTTTTCTAATGCTTGTTCTTCATCAATATAAGCAGTATTTAAATTACTTGTGGTTTCAACATTAATTTCTTTAGTAGGGTCAGTAGTTGCTAAAAGAACACGATATCCTTTATTAGATAATGCTGTAGCTAATTGCGTTGCTACTGTCGTTTTACCAACGCCACCTTTTCCCAATGTAAATAAATATTGAACTTTACTATTTTCAATTTCATCTATTAATTTATTGAATTGCGGATGATCTTCAACAATAAAGTCATCATTTTCAATTAAGTTATCATCATTTAATAGATTAGTTAAACTTTCTATACCTTCTTCTTTCTGCTTTTTATATGGAACGTAATAAGCATGATTGTTATTTAACCATTCAGTAAAATGATTAATGTTTTTATCTTGTTCTGATTTCATCTGACTCGAAATTAAACCGTGACTTTCTTCTATATAGTTGTTAATGATTACTTTGAATTTAGAAATTGACAGTTGTTGTAATTCTTGTTGCGCTCTTTGAATTTCATATATAGAAGAGTGACTAGGTCTCGCAACTAACATCATGGTCGTATCATCTTGGTTACGTAGTTTTTCAAGTGCTGAATTATATTTAACTCTATTTTCATTTAAACCTGATAATTGACCTAAGCAAGAAGCGTCATTACTCGTTGTATTTAAATAATCTGTCCATGCAGAAGGTAATTCAAGCATTCTCAAGGTGTGACCTGTTGGAGCTGTATCAAATATAATGAAATCAAATTCTTGTTCTAAAGTTTTATCGGATAAAAAATTTGTAAATTCATTAAATGCTGCTACTTCAACTGTACATGAACCACTTAACTGTTCTTTCATCTCAGCAAGCACATCTTCTGGTAGAATACCCTCATAAGGTTCTATAGATTGTGCTTTATAATCGTCTGCAGCAGCAATCGGGTCAAAATTGGCTATAGAGAGATTAGGTATAGGTTGATATTTAGTTAATTTATTAGATAATTCCATTTGAAATACATCTTGTAAATTACTAGCTGGATCAGTACTTACTAAAGCTACTTTCTTTCCATTCTCTGCTAAGTTTAAAGCAATAAAACTTGATATCGTTGTTTTGCCTACGCCACCTTTACCAGTAAAAAACAAATATTTTGTTAACTCAACGTTATCTAAATTCAATTTATTTAAGTACTTAACAGCATCCATCTCCACCACAGCATCCTCCATTTCTCATTTGATTAACTGTAATAATTTCATCGGCTTCTTCTTGGGTAATATAAGCGCCCGTTTTAGCTATATTGCCTTCTATAAAAGTGATTGGTAAAACTTCATCACCTTTTTCTTGAATTAAACGAATAACTTCTTTATTTTGAATAAATTCATTCGGATTATTGTTCATATTATAACGTTGAACTTCTATTTGATTTTGTTTTAAATATTCATTGATTTGGTTCGCTTTTATTAGTGTTTCATCCGGTTCAGGACCACATACCCCAGTAGAACAGCACATAGCTTCTTCGTATATTTCAATATTTAACATTATACTCACCTCATTAATTAATTTACGATTATAGACTAACATCTATATAGATTGGTGTCTATGTTTTTGATTGAGTTTTAAAAATTTTACTAAATTTAATTCTTAATAATACAATTTATGAAGAAATTATTTTAGTATTTTTGTGAGCAATATCTAAGTTTATGTAAAATTATAGGTTTTTTTCTTGCGATAATATATATATTGATTTATATTTAATACATCAAGAAAAATTGATGTATTAAATGATATAAAACTACATTGACAATAAGAAAGTGTGATTGATTACGAGTAAATCATGTAAGTACTTTAACTTTTGGTTACTTTGTTAGTTATTTAAATCTTGTTATCCTATCAAGAGAAATCAATTTAAAAGAAGCTACAATATTATATGTAGAAGGAGTTCTTTAAAGGTAATATTACTCAGTATGGCGAATCAACAAAAAATGACTATAAACAAGCAATTCAAGAATTGAAATAAAGATAATATAAACTCAATGAAATATTATAAAAAGGATGGTCTTTTATGGAAGTTATTAAAACAAAGACTGATATGAGTGAAGATCAACAGTTTGACTTTTATGAAAAGATGTTTAATGCACTTGCCGATAAAATCAGATTAAAAATACTAAATCAAATTAGCCAAAGCTCTAATAAATCATTATGTGTGTGTGATTTAGAAGAATTATTAGATATAAAACAATCTAAACTTTCTTATCATTTAAAAAAATTAGTAGATGCAAATGTTCTTATTGCTGAAAAGCATGGCACATGGAATTATTATAAAATTAATGAGCAACAAATACAGGTTGTTTTAAATGAAGATACTTGTTGTAAGATACTTTAAGTATCTTTTTTAATATAATATTAATCAATATTTTTTGATATATTAATCAAAAAAAGTTGATTAATTAAATTTGGAGGGATTATATTAATGTTAGATTCAAGTATAGAATTCATAAAGACATTTTTAATGCTATTTTTTGAATTATTAGTACTATTCATAGTAGTGAGTTTTATTGTAAGTATAATCCAGCAAATAGTTTCAGAAGAGAAAATAAAACACTTTTTAAGTAAACCTAATCAAGTTATTAATTATATTTTGGGAATGATATTTGGTTCGATTACACCTTTTTGCTCTTGTTCAACAATTCCTATACTTGCAGGTTTATTAAATTCTAAAGTTCCATTTGGTCCTGCAGTGAGTTTCTTGATTGCATCGCCATTAATGAATCCATTAATGATATTTATGTTATGGAGTTTACTAAGTTGGAAAGTTGCTGTTATTTACTTTGTTGTACTAGCGATTTTTAGTATTTTAACGGGTCTAGTATTTTCAAAAATGAATTTAGTTAAAACTTACAAAGGTGTAAACGTTAAAGGAGATGGGTTTTTTTCTAATAAAACTGGATCTCGTGTTAAACATGCATTAAATGATGCTTGGGCATTCTTATATCCAATGCTTCCTTATTTATTTATTGGTGTGTTTATTGGTGCTTTTATATACGGATTTGTACCTGAAACGTTTATCACTAAATATGCAAGTGGAGATAGTAGTATATCCGTACTCATTGCATCAGTAGTAGGTATTCCTATGTATATTAGACCTGAAACTATGTTACCTATAGCCGGAGCATTAGCTTCAAAAGGAATGTCCTTGGGAACGGTTGTCTCATTAATAATAGGTGGTGCCGGTGCAAGTATTCCAGAAGTAGTATTATTATCTAAATTATTCAAAAAAGAGTTTGTAGTATCGTTTGTTATCGCCATTTTAGTTGTAGCTATTTCTACAGGTTTGATTGTGAACATCATTATTTAAAGGGGGTGAGTTGATGGGAATCAAAGATGTATTAAATAAAATGAAACCTCAGGATCAATCATGTTGTTCTGTGGAAATTGAAGAAAAAAAAGAGAAGAATGAAAAAGAACAGCAGGATAATAACAATTGTTGTAACAATTAATTTAGAAGTCTGTGAAATATATGCTTCTAATAAATAAAAGAACGACAAATTCCAATGTAATAGTATGGAATTTGTCGTTCTTTCGTTTCAATTAAGGAAAATGATTTTGTTTATTTATTAATTATGAAAGTAAAATAAAATTTTAATTCCATCTTAAATGTATTATATGTTCATTGTTTGGTAATATGTAGATGTTTAAGAAGTTGATTTATATAATGTTTACCAATTTATGATAAATAGAAAGATGTGAAAATATGAAACATTCAAGCAAAATAATAGTATTTGTAAGTTTCTTAATTTTAACGATTTTTATTGGAGGATGTGGTTTTATAAATAAAGAAGATAGCAAAGAAGCTGAAATCAAACAAAACTTTAATAAAACGTTAAGTATGTATCCAACTAAAAATCTAGAAGACTTTTATGATAAAGAGGGCTATCGTGATGAAGAGTTTGACAAAGATGACAAAGGGACATGGATAGTTCATTCTGAAATGGTCATTGAACCAAAAGGAAAGAATATGGAATCGAGAGGAATGATTCTACGTATAAATCGTAATACTAGAACAACAAAAGGATACTTTTTAATTAGTGAGATAACAGAAGACAAAAATGGCTTTGCGCATAATAAAGATAAAAAATATCCTGTCGTAATGAAACATAATAAAATTATTCCAACGAAGCCTATACAAGACGATAAGTTAAAAAAAGAAATTGAGAACTTCAAATTTTTTGTGCAATATGGCAATTTTAAAAACTTAAAAGATTATAAAGATGGAGAGATATCTTACAATCCTAATGTTCCTAGTTATTCTGCGAAATATCAATTGAGTAATAATGACTATAACGTGAAACAATTAAGAAAAAGA
>NZ_KV834813.1:15864-17250 GCF_001837945.1 Staphylococcus sp. HMSC077D08
TATAACGTGAAACAATTAAGAAAAAGATATGACATCCCAACTAAAAAAGCACCTAAATTATTGTTAAAAGGGGATGGCGACTTAAAAGGGTCATCTGTAGGTCGTAAAGACCTAGAATTCACCTTCGTAGAAAACAATGAAGAAAATATCTATTTTACAGATAGTATTAATTTCAAACCGACTGAGCGTGATGAATCATGAAGAGTACTGAATATAAAAAAACTGGGCAATAAAAAATGTAACTCTGAAGAACCAAGTTCTGAAATTGAAAATGCAAATCATAAAAGAGATGAAAGCTGAAAAATAGCACTGCTAACACAAACAATGAGGCATTGCCACGTTTTCAGTAAAAATTTTAAAAGTTTAACTAAAGGCGATTGGGTAGTTTTTAAAATCTTTGAATTGGATTCAATAAGTAATAATTTAAAGAATAATATGGACTAATTAATTTAGAAGCGTATTAAAGTGATGCATTTTGTAAAAGTATAAATAAAGTAAAATCGGAAAGATGTGAGCCAATGCATTATCTCAAGAAAGTAACTATATGCATAAGTTTATTGATTTTAGTAAGTGGTTGTGGAAACAGTAAAGAAACGGAAATCAAACAAAACTTTAATAAAATGTTAGACGTGTATCCAACTAAAAATCTAGAAGATTTTTATGATAAAGAGGGCTATCGTGATGAAGAGTTTGATAAAGATGACAAAGGGACATGGATTATTAGGTCTGAAATGACAAAACAGCCAAAAGGTAAAATCATGACCTCAAGAGGTATAGTTCTCTATATCAATCGCAATACTAGAACAGCCAAAGGGTATTTTTTAATAGATGAGATAAAAGATGATAGTAAAGGTAGACCGATAGAGAATGAAAAGAAATACCCTGTAAAAATGAAGCATAATAAGATCTTTCCAACGAAGCCTATACCAGACGATAAGTTAAAAAAAGAAATTGAAAACTTCAAATTTTTTGTGCAATATGGCAATTTTAAAAACTTAAAAGATTATAAAGACGGAGAGATATCTTACAATCCTAACGTTCCCAGTTACTCAGCGCAATATCAATTGAACAATAATGATAATAATGTTAAACAATTAAGAAAAAGATATGATATTCCAACCAATCAAGCCCCTAGATTATTGTTAAAAGGGGATGGCGACTTAAAAGGATCATCCGTAGGTCATAGAGACCTAGAATTTACTTTTGTAGAGAATAAGAAAGAAAACATCTTTTTTACAGATAGTATTAATTTTAAACCGACTGAGCGTGATAAATCATGAACAGTACTGAATATAAAATATAACCAGGTAATATAACTAGCAACTATGAATAAACCAGCGCAGTATCCAAAATCAGTTCTGAAATTGAAAATGCAAATCATAAAAG
>NZ_KV834813.1:17350-41573 GCF_001837945.1 Staphylococcus sp. HMSC077D08
AAATGCAAATCATAAAAGAGATGAAAGCTGAAGAAAAACACTGATTACACTAAAAATGAGACATTGCCACGCTTTCAGTAAAAAATTTAAAAGTTGAGCTAAAGAAGATTGGGTAGTTTTTAAAATCTCTGAATTGTAAATAAGTAATAATTTAATGACTATTAGGGACTATTTAATTTAGAAGCATATCAAAGTGAAGCATTTTGTAAAAGTATAAATAAAGTAAAATCAGAAAGATGTGAGCCAATGCGTTATCTCAAGAAAGTAACTATATACATAAGTTTATTAATTTTAACGATTTTTATTGGAGGATGTGGTTTTATAAATAAAGAAGATAGCAAAGAAACGGAAATCAAACAAAACTTTAATAAAATGTTAGACGTGTATCCAACTAAAAATCTAGAAGATTTTTATGATAAAGAAGGTTTTCGAGATGAAGAATTTGATAACAATGACAAAGGAACATGGATAGTTCATTCTGAAATGACCATTGAACCAAAAGGAAAGAGTATGGAAACTAGAGGAATGGTCTTGTATATCAACCGAAATACTAGAACAACCAAAGGGTATTATTTTATAAATGAAATTACAGATGATAGTAAAGGTAGACCAAAAGATGATGAAAAGAGATATCCTGTAAAAATGGAACACAATAAAATTATTCCAACGAAGCCAATACCTAATGACAAACTAAAAAAAGAAATAGAAAACTTCAAATTTTTTGTACAATATGCCAACTTTAAAGATATTAATGATTATAAAAACGGGGATATTTCATACAATCCTAACGTTCCTAGTTATTCTGCGAAATATCAACTGAATAATGATGACTATAACGTGAAACAATTAAGAAAAAGATATGATATTCCAACCAATCAAGCCCCTAGATTATTGTTAAAAGGGGATGGCGACTTAAAAGGCTCATCTGTAGGTTCTAAAAATTTAGAATTTACTTTTGTAGAAAATAAAGAAGAGAATATATTTTTTACAGATGCAGTACAATTCACTCCTAGCGAGGATGATGAATCATGAGTCAAACAGATTATCAAATAAAACCTGGTAATATAAAAGGTAATTTTGAAGAAACCAGCTCAGTATCCAAAATTAGTTATGAAATTGAAAATGCGAATAATAATAGTTTGAAAAAATGGTAAAGATTATTCGATGGATGGTTTTATGATTACACCTGGAAGTGACTGAAAATAATCAGTAGTCCTAAGATAATTTTTTATATGGAAATTCATAAAGCATCTTTCATCACAAAGTGAAGGGTGCTATGTTTATTTATAAGTGTTATATTTAGAAATGACTTACTGCTCATTATCTATAAAGATTTGTACATTGAAAATATTAATTGTTTTAACAATAGGAGGTCATGTTGTTATTATGAGTCAGTTTAAGGACACATTATATAAACTATTTGAGCCAATGATGAAAATAGAGTTCTATCAAAATCTTTTGGTTAATCTTTTAATTATACTTGCTTATATCTTGATGGGTATGATTGTAATTGCGATATCAAGAAAGTTAGTTACTAAATTTTTCAACGTTAATGAAAAGAAAAAGAACCGTCATAAAATTAAGAGAAGTGAAACACTATCCACATTGATTCAAAATTTAATAAGTTATGTCGTATGGTTTATTGTCCTTACGTCAATACTTTCACGTTTCGGTATTAGTGTATCAGCAATTTTAGCAGGAGCTGGAGTTGTTGGTGTTGCCGTTGGTTTCGGAGCACAAACAATTGTAAAAGACATTATTACTGGTTTCTTTATCATATTTGAAGGACAGTTTGATGTGAGTGATTATGTTCAAATTAATGCATCTGGGGTAACAATTGCTGAAGGTACGGTTAAAACGATTGGTTTAAGATCAACACGTATACAATCAGATACTGGAGAAATTTATACATTACCTAATGGTATGATTAGTGAAATAGTTAATTATTCTGCTACAGATGTTTCACCTATTGTGATGATACCGATTTCTCCAAATGAGAATTATAAAGTAATAGAAGAGAAATTATTA
Organism: Staphylococcus sp. HMSC077D08; assembly: GCF_001837945.1. Classification (NCBI taxonomy): domain Bacteria; kingdom Bacillati; phylum Bacillota; class Bacilli; order Caryophanales; family Staphylococcaceae; genus Staphylococcus; species Staphylococcus sp. HMSC077D08. The sequence goes on from NZ_KV834813.1 coordinate 19,379, forward strand.
ACATTTTTACCTACATTAAAGAATAAATATGACATATTTGTATCTGCACCAGATTTACTTGGTTTAGATAGTGTTGATGGCAATGAAATGGTGATTAAACTTTTAGCACATGTTAAGCCCGGAATGCATTTTCCAGGACAACGTTTGCTTCGTAAAGAGGTCATACAATACTTTAGTGAAGAAGGCATTCATATTCCGAAACCAACACTTGTAAAACTTGATAAAGAATTGAATAAAAAAGAATAGTCTGCAGATTCATTTTTTATGTGAAAATTCATAAAGCATCCCTCATCGCAAAGTGAAGGATGCTTTATTTTTATTATGATCAGTCATGAGTGATAGTGATTTGAAAAACATTATTGAATAAAGTTGTTATAACGTCATCATGTAAGAAATTTCATAGACAGTATCTTGTATTGATACATTGTATACACACTATTCATTCTGACTTTAGTTATATTTAAACAAAAAGAATATTTAAAATGTTAAGTTATATATAAGTGTTTAAGAAAATTATGTTTTTAGTTATAATTTATACGAATATTATTATAAAGGAGAGGTTAAATGTTTGTTTCTCAATCTGATATTAAGAATGTAGCCGAAGAATATAACTGGCTGAAAAATGAAACACAAAAAACTAAAGAAGTAATAGAATCTAAAGGATTTCCATGTGTTTTTGGCGTACAAGGTCATAAGAAACAAGTACATTTTTATTCAGCATTAAACTATCCTTATAATCCTAAAGATTTAGCTGAAGATATTACTGATTATTTGAAAGAGTTGGATAAAATATCCCCAAAAGATAGAGGTGTTTCAGGATTACTAGTATTTTTTGAACCTATTGGTGAAATGAATATTCATGCTAAACAATTCATGGTCTGGAAAGTTCTTTCAAAAATGAAAAGTGAATACGGAGATCAAGAAGATAATGTGGATGACAATCCATTAGAAGATGGATATTCCTTTCTATTTAAAAATGAATTTTGGTTTATTAATTTTAGTTCAAATAGCTATAAAAATAGAAAATCACGGAATCTTGGAGCTTTTATAACATTAGCTATGCAGACTTTAAGTAGATCTGATGAATATTTTAATTCAAATATAAAAACTAAAGCTAAGGCACAAAAGACGGTAAGAAACCTTGCAGAAAAATATGATGGATGTCCAGTACATTCAGGTTTAGGTCCTGTGATTGGTTCAGGAAAATTTTCGCCAGCGAAATTATCATATTTTATTGGTGATACAAATGATGAAAAATCATATGAGCCGTGGAGATTCAAGGAATTTGTACCTAAAAGGATTTTTATAGATAATACGATATTTGAAAATAATTTAAAAGCAATTAGTGATTTTCAAAACTTATATATTTGGGGGAGTGTAGAGACTTTCTCAAAAAATACGAATATTGAATATATGAATAGCAACAACATACTGCTCACAAATAATGCCATAACGATAGATAAATTTAAAGAAAATATTAATATCGCAACATTTGATAAAAACTTGGCAGCTCAATATCATATTTTTAATATAGATTATTTCAATGACTTATTAGCTTTAAGGTATTAAAAATAATCATTTAATCAATGTATAGAAAAGAGGGCTAATATTGTACAAAAATATAATTTTTGATTTTGATGGGACAATAGCAGATTCAAAAAAATGTAGTTTGATTGCAACAAAGAAGGCTTTTTCTGATTATGGATTAGAAGAACCGAGTGATAGTCAAATTGAATATTATATGGGTATTCCTATAGAAAAATCATTTGATCTCATGAGTTCAGTAGAATTGAACGAAAAAGAACATAATGAATTGATATCACTATTTCGAAAAAATTATAAAGAAACTGAAAGTACATATTTAGAAATGTATGATCATATGTTAACTCAACTTGAAGCGCTTCATCAAAAAGCGAAATTATTTGTGGTTTCTAGTAAAAAAACGGATGTATTAAAAAGAAACTTAAAGATTTTAAAGATAGAACATTTATTTTTAGAAGTGATAGGATCAGATAAAGTTAAAGAATATAAACCATCTCCTGACGGTATTTTATATATAGTCAATAAGTATCATTTAAATAAAAATGAAACGATATATATCGGAGACGCTATATTTGATATGCAAATGGCGCATAATGCGGGGGTATCTTCATGTGCAGTTACATGGGGAAGTCATAGTGAGGAGAAATTAAAATTAGAACATCCTCATTTCATAATCACAAATGTTCATCAATTGAAATTTGAGGGGTAGCTCATGTCGACGTGTAAAATAATAACTATCATTGGATTTTTAACTATGTTTATTGTTGGAGTATCGGATTTAATCATTGTCGGAATGATAAGCGAAATGAGCAAAGAGTTTCACATTAGCGTTTCTTTCATTGGTCAGTTAGTCACAATCTATGCTATTTCATTTTCTATACTTAGTCCGATACTGACGAGACTAACGAGAAATATCAATGATAAAAAGGTACTTGTATATAGTTTAGTGATTTTTATTTTACTGACATTAATTACTACTATTGTCAAAAATTATATTTCACTTTGTATCGTTAGAGTAATGCTAGCTGGTATCGCGTCATTAATTACTGTAAAGTTAATGTCAACAGGAGCGAATATGGTACCTATTGAAAGTAAATCTTCAGTTATTGCTAATATTTATGTTGGGTTTAGCGCTGCGAATATACTTGGAATTCCAATTGGAACATTAATTGCGTCTTATTATGATTGGAAAGTTCCATTTTATATTATAGCAACTATCACTTTTCTTTGCTTACTGAGTGTGATTTACTTTATACCAGTGAATATAAAGAATGATAAAAATTATACTAAGAAATATACGGTCACCAATTATAGAGGCACTATTATGATGTTATGTTTTTTATTATTTATGATGATATCTAACAGTATTTTATACACATATTTAGAACCTTTAGTTAGAAGAAATGGACATGATATTTTTATTGTTAGTCTATGTTTGTTTGTATCAGGTATTGCTGGAGTTTTAGGGTCAAAATTAGGTAATACTTTATCAGAAAAAAAGGGATATTGTAAATCAGGTAATATGATTATATTGATATATGTGTTATCTATAATATTTATCCTGTTTATGGGACAAAATGTGATTGTTTTAACTTTATGTGTATTTACTTGGAATTTATTTCACTGGGGAACAAACCCTACAGTTCAATATGGTCTATTGAAATTTTTACGAGGAGATCCTAGCCAAATACTAAGCTATGATATTTCAATTTTAAATTTAGGTATAGGGTTAGGTTCATTTGTTGGAGGAATTTTATTCTCTATAGATAATAGTTTTAATTTGTCAATAATTATTTCAATTTTATTAGCTATTTTATCATCGTTACTTTTAAAGGGTGCGAGTCATTCAGAAAATGAAAAACCATTCTAGACTAGATTTTTGACGGATAAACATAACGGTTTAAAATAATTGAAAATAGGATTTAGTAACGGTCAATTCAATTGTGTAGTACATTTTTAAATGATTGAGATTAGAACTTGAGACTAAATCATAGAATAATAGCCAGTAAATGAGTTTATGACAGTTTCATTTACTGGCTTCCTTATTAATCATACTTCGTATCGTTAACTTTCTTTCTTAGAGGATAGCTTCAGCTTGTAGCCTTATTTTCTCTAGAACCTCACTACTTACGCGTATTTATATATAATATGACTTTGAAAAATTAAGGTTCTTTCACATAATTTAATAAATAACAATAAACTAAATTAACAGGATGCCTAATTAGAATTTTTACTTAAACAATTTCATAGTTAGTGTTTGAAACAAAATATTATAGATAGATGACAAAGTTATTTTATTGATATTATATATATAACCTTGAGACATACATAAGGAGGTTTTAAGTCCTACTACCAACACAGAAGATTTCAATCAAAAATTCTACAAATAAAACAAGTAATTTTATCCTGTTTTCGTGGTTTTTTATCATTTTTTAGAGCGTAATTATTATTTATCATTTAAAAAATGATACTGGAGGAATGAAGATGACAAAACGCTTAATATTATTCGACTTTGATGAAACTTACTACAAACATCATACGCATCAAGCGGATATGCCTTATTTAAGAGAAATGGAAGGTTTATTACAGAATATAACTACTAAAAACAATGTCATTACGGCTATTTTAACAGGAAGTACTATAGAAAGCGTACTTCAAAAAAATGAGTAACGTTGGTATGTCATATAAACCTCAACATATTTTTTCAGATTTAAGTTCTAAAATGTTTACATGGAATAACTGCGAATATATTGAATCTGATGAATATAAAAACGAAGTGTTGACAGAACGTTTCTTATTGGAAGATATATTAGATATATTAAAACATGTTTCTTCTAAACATAAAGTAGCGTTTATACCACAAAGAACTTTTCGAGACAATGAAACATTGTACAATTTCTATCTCTATTCTTCGGGTGACATGCATTTAGATAAAACAATTTTAGAAGACCTCACTCAGTATTCTAAGACAAGGGACTATACGATGACATTTAATCGTTGTAATCCTTTAGCAGGTGATCCTGAAAATGCTTATGATATTAATTTTACTCCAAGAAATGCAGGCAAATTATATGCCACAAAATTTTTGATGAATAAATATGGTGTTCCAAAAGAATTGATTATTGGCTTTGGTGATAGTGGTAATGATGAAGGGTTTTTAAGTTATTTAGATCACGCAATGATTATGTCTAACAGTCAAGATGAGGAAATGAAGCGTAAATTTAAAAATACAAAATATCCTTATTACAAAGGTATTTATACACATGTACGCGAATTTATAGAATCTGATAATGTTTAAAATATGGAATTATTGAAATAGGAGAGGTGGCAAAAGTATAAGTTGAGATCATAAATAAGCTAATTCTTCTTTATTAATCGAACATCTTCTATATATTTAATGAATTTTCGATATATCTGCTTTTCGAATTAATTTAGTCATTAAAATTGAAATATATACACTTTCTATAACAATCAAAAATAGGGAATAAGACAACACATTTTTCTTATTCCCTACCCAGGTATTACTGAGTTTAATTATTTACTTATTTTAATCAGTTTAGTTAATAATTACCGCCCTGTCCTTTTGCACGTGCTTCAACTTGTCCTCTTAAAAATTTCATATACTCATTAGATTCTTGAGCACTTTCGTGAATAGTAGCAGCTTCATCATCTGACATGCCTTCTGTATACACGTCTAGAAATTCATCATCTGACATATGTCTAGCATCTTCTGCTGTATATTTAGAGTGATGTGCTTCGCTAGTTGTACCACCAGCAGATGGTTGGAATTTCCCTTCTTTTGTAAAACGATCTAAAGTAGGCGTCATTTCATCCGTTGTAATCGTGCCATCTTTATTTACATCTGCTCTATCGATTTCATCTGCTAAAATTTGAGCTTCCTCATCATTGACGTTAAAAGCTTCTCTTAACTGCTTTGCTTTTTCACTAAGTGTTTTAGTTGATGTCCCATTTGATACTTCGTTTGTTTGGCTATTAACTTGATTTTGCATTTCACCTTGTGAAGTTGTATCTTCATGAGTGTTTTTATTGGAAGTCTGAGCCTCTTTTGAAGCTACATCAGTGTTCGATTTTGAATCTTTATAATGACTGTATTCCAATCCCCCCGCAAATCGTAGCATTACAATGAGAAAAACTAGAATCAGTCCTGTAAAAAACTTTTTCAATTAACTGCCCTCCAACTCTTTTATATTTTATTTATATTGTTTTATTAATTTATTTTTAAACACATTTCTACTGTTAATTTAAGGTATATAAATATTAGTTTAAGAAGTATAAAAGCATGTGTTATAAGTTCTTTTAAGTTTAGTTACTTCTAAATCTATAAATTTTTAAATATTGTGCAAATTATTTAGGTGATTAGTAGCAATTATAATTATTATAAATTAAAATAAATTTAATAACGGGAATTAACAATCAAGGGAACAATAATGTTTTTACAAATTTACGTTATCAAACTATGGATTTAGTAATCGTGTAAAACTGGTTGAAGTATGAACGACACATATAATCACAGCAGTGACAATTTCTAGATTTAAAGGAGAGAAACGAAATGAAAAAACATGTGTTAGCAATCGGAGCAATTACAGTAACAACATTACTTGCAGGATGCGATTTTGGAGATTTGATAGGACAGCATCAGACTGATAAGCAATCAGAAAATAGTAACACTCAAACCGAGCAAGCTTCAAATAATAAAAATTCAAATTCTAATAATGGTCATTCAAGTGATAACAATGAGTCTAGAGATAGAGTCGAGGATTTAACTCAATCGCAAAAAGTAGCATTAGCTATCAATGATCCCTCAGTTTCTCAATATGCCGTTAACGCAAGTGAATTAAGAAATCATTCATTTTATGCAAACTATAACGGTGGGGGCCAACGTAAAAGTATTCATACGTATCAGTTGGAAGCATTACCAACAAAAGTAGAAGGTGCGCCTAGTGATATGAAATTCTATACTGCAAAACCATCTAAAGGATCATTTGTGACGCTTATCGGTATTGGTAATCAAAAGGTATTAATTGCAGGCACACAAAGTTCAGGAACATATCAACAATATGCGCATTCGGAAGCAGCAAGAGAATTAGATTTACATGAACTATTAAATAAATACGGTAAAAGTTCAAATTATAAAGATATAGCAAATCAAATTGCGTTTACACAAAGTCAATCATCAAATTCAAGTGAATCTAACACGTCAGATGAAGGGACGTCTAACAGTGATAGTGATACATCTAATGATGATAAAGTTACACGTAGTAATGTGATAGATAAAGTTGAAGCGTATGAAGGTCACCCATTAGATACTGATACATATACATTTAAAGAACCCGAACAGAACGAAGACGGAGATTGGGGCTTTTCTATTTTAGATAAGGAAGGCAACCTCGAAGGTTCTTATATTGTGACATCTGATGGTGAAGTTACAAAATACGATGAAAACGGGGAAGAAATAGAGTAAAAGTATATTCAACTGTCGAAATTAAAAATTTAGAAAAAGAAAATTGATTTCCCAGGAAATTGACAACGTTAGCATATTAAAAGCTAGCGTTGTTTTTTGTTTGTTTAACATTAATTCTTCTTTGTATTTTTCAATTTTTATTTTCTAAGCACTTCAATTTTGATTGATGGATGGTCTGGAAAATATTCAAACACATATGGATTGAGCAAAGATTTTTAGTTTTATGGCTTTTAAAGTTCAATGCCAATGATACAATTGGAATAAAGCAAAATTTTTAATAAAGTAAAAAATGAAGAGGTGATAAGTTATTCAAATGAATCATTTTGGTAAGCTTCATCGTATATCATTAATATTAAATATTATGTTTTTAATACTCATGCCTAAAATCTATAGTTTTGATAATATTTATTTATCAATAATTTGGACTTTGTTAGGAATAGCAAATGCTGTCTACTTATTGATTAAGCGAAGACAAGAAGGCACTATTAAACGTAAATGAATTAAAAAGAACTCACTTATTATGATGTGCACTCCAGAAGTTGGACTAAAATCTATCTTTGTGGGGTGTTTTTTATGATTGAATATGATAAATTTTATTTTAAAATTAAAGTTTTCAAGAATATTTAAATGGTTAAAAAACAAAGTAAGAATAAAAAATATCAAAGGCTTGCCTCCTAAAAAATTGTAGAAGACAAGCCTTTAAAATATTACACTAAATTATACTTCTTGTGGTTCAGTATAAATTTTTAATGTTCTTTCTTTTTGTCTAAATCTTTTTTGATTTCATCGGGTGATTTAGATTCATTAGCCGATTTAAGTAATTTAAATATTTTAACGTCTGCTGTAAGTCCGCCTCCAAATTGATAATTGTTTTCAGGTGATGCAAATGCAACAAAATCATCTTTTTTATTGTTATTGATATAGCCTTCAATAACAGCGTCACCCATTGGTCCCTGTTTTAAACTTGTGAAATGGACAGATTTGATAGTATTAGGTTTTTTGGTGTTGTATTTAAGATAAAGCGTGATACGTTCTTGTTGCTCTTTGTAGTAGATTTCTTTTTGTTTTGCTTTTTCGTCATATTTCATTTTGAGATAGACACCTCCAAAAATGATTAATATGATACTAATAAAGATCAAGACTTTCTTTTTTGACATAAATGTAGTTCAACAACTCATAATTTGAGGTTACCGTATCAATAGCTTACATAATAAAATTGTTTATTTATTCACGATATTAGACGCACGTATCGAGAAATCAAATCATAAATATTAATAAAAATGATTTTCTACAATAGATGTTTATTTGATTTTGATAACGTCCTATTATGTTAACTCTAATAGCTTATAACAAAAATAAGATCTATAAAGTTATTATGTTCATTTTAAAATAGCCTCCGCGAGGTTGTTTTACTTGCTTAACTCTTTGTGTAACAGTTGCCATATGTATGCTCCTTTACGCTTAAATTTTTAAGTTAAGTTTTGACCTCTGATTTTACTATAGGCATCATGTTTTTAGGTAAAGCTATATAGTAACAACCTATATTATCTCATACAATGTATTGGTTTATTAAAGACTTAAATATTTAGTCTAAGAAGTGTATTAAATACCTATTTTTGGATTTTTCATATATAACTTTTATAAAATATATATAAAATGATGTTTTTTGAACTATATTGATTAATGTAAAGATTTAATTTATATTAATGTTAATATTTATATTTTTAGAAAGGGGTCTTTAAATTGAAAAGAATTCTGGTGTTAAGTTTAACGGCATTTTTAGTTTTGGCTGGTTGTAATTCAGGTGATAAGACTGATACTAAAGATAAGAAAGAAGAAACAAAGCAAACTTCAAAGGCAAATAAAGAGAACAAAGAACAACATCATAAGCAAGAGAATGATAATAAGGCTTCAACTCAATTGTCAGAAAAAGAAAGGTTAGCATTAGCATTTTATGCGGATGGAGTAGAAAAATATATGTTAACTAAAAACGAAGTGTTGACAGGCGTGTATGATTATCAAAAAGGAAATGAAACAGAGAAGAAACAAATGGAACAATTGATGTTAGAAAAAGCTGATTCGATGAAAAATGCGCCAAAGGATATGAAATTTTATCAAGTTTATCCGTCTAAAGGACAGTTCGCTTCAATTGTTGGTGTAAATAAAAATAAAATATTTATAGGTAGTACGCAAGGCGCACTGATTGATTATCAAACATTATTAAATAATGGCAAGGAGTTAGATATTAGTCAATTGTATGAAGATAATAAAGACAATCGCTCATTGGAAGAAATGAAGAATAAAATAGAGATTGTTGATAGTGGAGCAGCTCAAAAAGCTGATGATCCTGATAAAAATTCTGCAAATACGATGGCACATATGAGAAGTCAAATTTATGAAAAAATAAGTGACTTTGATGGTAAGTTAGATAATAAAACTTATCTATGGGACAATATTAGAATCAATGACGATGGTAATTGGACAGTTCATTACCGTAATCATGATGGTGAAATTATGGGTACTTATAAGAGTGAGAAAAATAAAATTATTAAACTTGATCAAAATGGAAATAAAATTAAAGAACAACAAATGTCTAATTAAATGACAGGCGTTTAAAGCGTTTAGAAACGTGTTGTTTCTAAACGTTTTTCTATATAAAAATATAAATTGTGTATGAGATTTATGAAAATACATTTACAAGGAAATAGAATAAATAGAGATGATAAAGACATTTCTAATGTAAATATCGAGTCTCTCAGTGTTTATGTTGCAAGTTCAAATTGAGTTAGAAGGGTTGTTTAATATCACGTTCAATATACTAAATGCTTGTAATTAAAATAAGCCAAGGTACATTCATTAACTGTACTTTGGCTCAACTTATGTTATACCTGCACTTTATATTCAACTTCACTTCTTTTTCTTATCAAAATACGGTACAACAAATATTACAAATAAAGCACATGCAATAGGTAACAAAGAACCTAAATTTTCCAATTCATTCACTCCTTTTTTGTGTACAATATCAACACTATTATTCTTCATAAACACGCTTAATTAATATTATTGCGTCATCAAGTAACATACTGATACCTAATCAGCCTACTGATGAATCAAATTTGAAATAAGAATTTTTAATTTTGTCACCAACTGACTATATGTTAAGAATCCTTTAGACATTTATTTGTGCTATAGTCCTTTCTTTATATATTTATTGATATAACTTTATTGATTGAATAGTTGTCTTTTCTGGAAGGAAGTTATATTTAATATTGATTGTAAGTCCTGCGGGTTTTTGATTAATATCTAAACGATAATAACCAATAGGCCCACCCCCTTGGTTATCTGTCGCATTTTCGAACTCGGCTTTCTTTATGGTTGTTAAAAATTGATATGTCTGTTTATCCTTAGCAATCTTATGAAGTTGCTTTGTGTCATGATGTTGTATGGATTGATTTAATTGTTGTTCACTTGAGTGGATCGCCCACATGTCGAAGAAGAAAAAGTTAATAACAACATAACTACAGGCTTGGATAAAGAGAATAGCAACTATAAAAATCAATTTTTTCATTGATATGCACCTTATTTCTAATGAAATATTTGCTCCTTATATTTAATTTATCATAATATTGTTCAGTTTAACTTGAAACTCATGATGTTCAATATATGTTCATCATTCTATATTTTGTATAAAAACATGGACTATATTTAACAGTTTGCTCATTTACTTTTTGGCCCACTATATGTTTAAGTGATCAGTCTAAAACTTATTTTTATGTCACTTTTGTAAATTGCTCGAGATTTACTACTACTAAATATTAAACAACCTCCCTCTGACTCAACAGGGGGAGGTTCATTTATTATTTATTATACTTACCGCTCGCATGCTTATACTTCTGAGCGTGCATCCATACGTGCTTCAAAAGTATCGAGTAGTTCTCTTGCTTCGGCAATGGATTGGGTGTTCATTAATTGATGGCGGAGTTCGCTAGCGCCTCTAATGCCGCGTACGTAGATTTTGAAGAATCTGCGTAAACTTTTGAAGTGTCGGGCTTCATCTTTATCATATTTTTCAAATAAAGAGAGATGTAAGCGTAATAAACCTAATAATTCTTTGTTTGAATGTTCGCGTGGTTCCTTTTCAAATGCGAATGGGTTATGGAAGATCCCTCTACCAATCATAATGCCATCAATACCATATTTATTTGCGAGTTCTAGACCAGTTTGTCTATCGGGGATATCACCATTGATAGTTAATAGTGTATTTGGCGCAATTTCATCACGTAATGTCTTGATAGCTTCGATTAATTCCCAGTGTGCATCTACTTTACTCATCTCTTTACGGGTACGTAGATGAATGGATAAATTTGCGATATCTTGTTCGAAGACGTGTTTTAACCAGTCTCGCCATTCATCGATATCGTAATAACCTAAACGTGTTTTTACACTGACCGGTAGACCACCCGCTTTAGAAGCTTGAATGATTTCGGCTGCCGTTTCAGGTCGTAGAATTAAGCCGGATCCTTTACCTTTTTTCGCAACATTTGCGACAGGACAACCCATATTTAAATCTATACCTTTAAAGCCCATTTCTGCTAAGCCGATACTCATTTCTCGGAATTGTTCTGGTTTATCGCCCCAGATATGCGCTACCATTGGCTGTTCGTCGTCACTAAAAGTTAAGCGTCCGCGCACACTATGAATACCTTCAGGGTGGCAGTAACTCTCAGTATTGGTAAATTCAGTAAAAAATACATCTGGTCTCGCTGCTTCACTGACAACATGCCGAAAGACAATATCTGTCACGTCTTCCATAGGTGCCAGAATAAAAAACGGACGTGGCAATGTACTCCAAAAATTTTCTTTCATGATTTATTTAAACCTTCTTTATAATAATAATCTCGAATTTTTACGCATGATGATATTACCATAAAACTCACATAGCTGACTACAACTTTTAAATAAATGATTAGTGAGCCTTTTGCGCTTATTTGTTTAATATATGTTTAAAGTGGTAAAGTCTATATATGTACTATTTTAATATATAAATTTAGAAAGGAACATGTACATGAGTGAAGCAAATCATAAAAACATCGTTGTTGTAGGTGCAGGAATTATTGGTACGTCAGTAGCGACAATGCTTTCAAAAGTAAGTCCTAACTGGCATATCGATATGTTTGAAAGACTAGAAGGCGCTGGTATTGAAAGTTCAAATGAAAATAATAATGCTGGGACAGGCCATGCGGCATTATGTGAATTAAACTATACAGTTGAACAAGATGATGGTTCAATTGATGCATCTAAAGCGCAAGAAATTAATGAGCAATTCGAATTATCTAGACAATTCTGGGGTAATTTAGTTAAAAATGGTGATATTTCTAATCCTGAAGAATTTATCCAACCATTACCTCATATCAGTTTCGTTATGGGACCAACAAACGTTAACTTTTTAAGAAAACGTTATGAAACACTAAGAACACTTCCAATGTTCGATACAATCGAATATACAGAAGACATGGAAACAATGAGAAAATGGATGCCATTAATGATGGAAAATCGTGAACCAGGTCATCAAATGGCAGCAAGTAAAATTGATGAAGGTACAGATGTGAACTATGGTGCATTAACGCGTAAGTTAGCACATTACTTAGAACAAAAATCTAATGTTTCATTAAAATACAATCATGATGTTGTAGATTTAACACAAAGAGAAGATGGCAAATGGGAAGTTGTCGTTGAAAATAGAGAAACTAAAGAAAAAATAACTAAAATAGCAGATAAAGTGTTTATTGGTGCTGGCGGTCACTCTATTCCGTTATTACAAAAATCTGGCGTTAAACAAAGAGAACACCTAGGTGGTTTCCCAATCAGTGGTCAATTCTTAAGATGTACAAACCCAGATATTATTAAACAACATGCGGCTAAAGTTTACAGTAAAGAGCCTCAAGGTAAGCCACCAATGACTGTCCCACACCTTGATACACGTTATATCAATGGTAAACAAACATTATTATTTGGTCCATATGCGAATATAGGTCCTAAATTCTTGAAATTCGGTTCAAATTTAGACTTATTCGAATCAATTAAACCATATAACATTACTACAATGTTGGCTTCAGCAGTTAAAAATGTACCTTTAATTAAATATTCAATTGATCAAATGATCAAAACTAAAGAAGGTTGTATGAACTATTTAAGAACATTTATTCCTGATGCTAAAGATGAAGATTGGGAACTTTACACTGCTGGTAAACGCGTTCAAGTGATTAAAGATAGTGAACAACACGGTAAAGGTTTCGTAGTATTTGGTACTGAAGTTGTCAATTCAGACGACAATTCTATGATTGCATTATTAGGTGAATCTCCAGGGGCTTCAACATCATTATCAGTTGTATTAGAAGTTTTAGAGAAAAACTTTGCTGATGACAAAGAAGCATGGGAACCTGTTGTTAAAGAAATGGTACCAACATACGGTCGTTCATTAATCAATGACGAAAAATTAATGAGAGAAACACGTCGTGAAACTTCTAAAAACTTACATTTAAATAGATAAGTATTTTAAAAATAGAATGATATGTCACGAAATAACGACATGATGTGTGCACCCCGTAGCATTAGGTAGAAAGTCTAATGTTACGGGGTGTTTTTTATAGGAAATAGGAAGGAGGTGCGATTTAATTGAATAAGGGAGATATGTGCGATAGTGAGGTATAAAGACAAAATGTGAACAAGTTGAGTGAATACTAAAAACGGATACTATATTTGATTCTATAAAAAGTAAAAGAAGAGGTGTTTAAAAGTATAAGATCGTTGTTATGTCGAAATATGTTTGATTATTCTATTTGTAAGTATTATGTCGGTGTTGTGGAGGATGAAATTTATTATTTCAGCGAACGATATATTGAAAAGTTATTTTTGATCAAGATAGATTTCAAGATTTATATTAGGAAAAAATAATGTAGATTCTAAAATTTAACAAAGTACAGTGACAAAAGAAGTTTATTTTGGTTTAAACTAACTTAAGTCATAGATAAGAAAATGAAATTGTTAAAACACTTCGGAGCACACTTCATTATAAAGTGAAGGTGTTCTAAATTTATGTTTGCTCATCTTTCACACTGTAAATTAAAACCTGTTTATAACTTACATGTGTCTCAAATTAAAACAAACGAAATTACCTAACCCATGTGTTTGGCTATATAGTATAAAGGTTGCGGGACGAAGTGTGAGCTAATAAAGGTAAGTGTCAGGGTTGTCTGACGTAAGACATACAGCACTCTAAAAAATAGCTCACCTATTTCTACCATTAATAGAACAGTTTGCAAATGGTAATTCTGAAACTTATCACTGGCATATCTACGTCTTTGTATTAAAAACCTACAGTCCGTACGTTTAAATAGCGCATTTTTCAAAATGTTGCTTTAAAGATGTGCGTTCTGAGTAGCGTGATTGTAGGCTTTTTATTTTACATATTCATTAAATTCTCTTCTTGACGAATCCGTGCAATTAAGAAATAAGCATATGGAACTAATAAGAGTGTTGTGTATGTAGCATGTGTTAGTAGCAATACACCGATTAATTCGGGAATGATATTTAAAAAATAGTTTGGATGTTTTGTTACTTTATATAATCCTGATTTGATAATAGGGTGATTTGGCAGTATAAATAATTTCAATGTCCAAATGCGCCCTAGTGTCTTTATGACTATAAATAACATGATATAAGCGACGATCAATATGATTAAGCCAATGCCGTTAAGTAGACTAAATGTATCCTTATGAATAAATGTTTCTATAGCTGCACTCATGTAAATGAATACATGCGTAATGGCTAGATATTTTGAATTTTTCACACCATATTCCACAGCGCCCTCTACCTTTAGTTGTTTTGCGTGTTGCATAGATATCTTTAAGCTGATGAGTCGAATACAGAAAAAGATAAATAAAATAGTTAAAATCATGATGTCCTCCATTGTTTGTTATATATATTCTTTTGCTCGTACAATAAAAAGTATTTTATAGAGAAAATGTTTCAAATGCCATTAACTATTTATTAACTTTAGCACCAACTCATAACTCTTCTAACACCTCACATATTAAGTTCAGTTTTTCGGATAATCTAATAATTTTAAGGCATATCAAATAAAAAGTTCTAGTTTTATTGTTTAACAAAATCTTAATATCATCAAAAGCTTTGTAAGATTGATAACATGTCATTCTCTACAAGTATAGACATTTTGTGTAAGTGAATATAATGGTTCGAAACAAAAATATATTTTAAAAACCATGCATTTATAATGCGGAGATTTGATATAATATAATTATTATTTATAAATGCTAATGTATGCTTTAAAATAATATAGTTAAAAAATTAAATACGCGATAATATAGATAGTTTATAGCGTTGTCATAATGTTGAGTATTGTAACTAGAATCAATAATTCATCTGACTAATAGTTTTACAAGTTTCAAATAAAGACGAAGTGTACTGAAGCAATACAAAATACGAAAGGTATTGAGTTAAACATGAGGAATAAAAAAATATGGATATTTAATGCTACTAATGACTTTGTAGGTAATCCTAAATGGTTGTTCATATATGTGAATAAATATAGAAAAGATATCGATGCATATTGGATGTGTGATAATGTTCATGTGGTAAATTACGTTAAAAGTTTAGGATTCAATGCTGAATTATTTCATTCCAAAAAAGCAGAAAAGATTAAAAGCGTGGCAGGTGTATTTGTCGTACATCAAGTGAAAGAACATATCCCTGTAAAATTTGAAAATGAAGTCGTCATACTAAATCTATGGCATGGGGTCGGTATCAAACCTATAGAGCGATTTGTTGACTCGCCAGGAATTAGATATCGTACATATAAAAAATATATCAAGTATAATGAGATGTACCATAATAACCAATTATTTTTGGTCACTTCACCACTTATGGAACAACATTTTACAAAAATGCTTAATTTAGATGAAGATCAAATCATCCGAGCAGGTTATCCAGCAAATATGTTTAATAAAGCTGAATTTAGATCTTTTGATCATTCTATTAAGCGGCATAAAGGTTTAAATGCTGAAACTAAAGTAGTCTTATATGCTCCTACTTTCAGAGATTATAAGATGAATAATTTTTTTGGTGAAGCTATACCTGATATGGCAAAGCTTCTTAAAACTTTAAAGAAAAATAATATTTTGCTAATTATAAAATTACATTACTTAGTTAAAAATGATGTGAATTTCACAACTGCCAAAAAAATGTATGAGAACCATCCAAATATTTTGTTTTGGGATAATAAGAAAGACATTTATGAAATATTCGACCAAATAGATTTAGGAATCCTAGATTACTCATCTATTTATTACGATATGTTATCTTCAGGAGTTAAAAAGTTCATTAGATATATTTATGATTATGATAAATATATGGAAAACAGAACTTTAGTATATGATTACAAAGAAAAAACTTCAGGTGTGATTGTTTCAAGTTTTGATGAATTATTAAAAGCTCTAGATCAAATTGATGCTATAGAAATTAACGAAAAGAAAAGTAAGGAAATTATAAATGAATTTTGGCAATATGACCAGGACGATAAAAATGGTTTTGAAAAAATTATAGATACAACTTTAAAATTTAGTATTAAAAGGAAACAATTACCTAAGTTATATAGCTTTGATATATTTGATACGTTGATACAAAGAAAAACATTAAGACCAGATGGTATTTTCTATTATGTTAAAGATAAGTTATTAAGAATAAGTACTGATATACCGATATATGTAATACAAAATTATCCACGTATTAGAATCCAAGCAGAAAACTATGTTAGAGATTATTATAAAAAGTCTGAATTTATTCGTGATGAAAAAAGAATCGAAATAAGATTTATAGATATCATTAACAGAATTAAAAATATTCACGAGCTCACAGATGATCAGGCGCAACTTCTATATAATTTAGAAATTGAAGCGGAAATAGCAAATGTAGAAGCAAAAAAGGATAAAATTAAAGTGCTTCATAACTTATTAGACAGTTATCAAGACGTCATTCTAATAAGTGATATGTATTTGCCTAAAGAAGTTATCTTAGAAATGTTATATCAAGTAGACCCTAGATTAACTGAATTACCTCTTTATCTATCAAGTGATATAGGTAATCAAAAATCAACCAGTACACTATATTTAGATGTGTTTGAAGATTTAAAGTACAATTATTCAGAATGGATTCATTATGGGGATAATAAGCATGCAGATTTTAATGTTCCTAAAAAGTTAAATATCAAACCTATTCATCATACAATAACTAAATTTAATGGGTATGAAAATAAAATTTTAAATAAGAATAAGAACTATGATACATTCTTACTTACAACACAAATGGCAAGATTTCGTGAAAATGATAAAAGTAGATTAAATTACTATGTATACAGTTATATAAGTAGTTATTTCATACCATACGTGAGCTGGTCTATTAAAAAAGCAATTAAAGAAAATATTAAGACGCTTTATTTTATATCAAGAGACGGTGAGTTACTTAAAAAAATTGCTGATGAAATAATATCAGTGAAAGGATACAATATCAAAACTAAGTATATATATGGGTCTCGTAAAGCCTGGAGAATTCCTTCGTTTATTAATGAAGTGGACAAAGAGTTTTTTTCGCCTTTTGGTAACTTTACAGGGTTAACGAACTTTGATAGTACCTTACGTGCGTTGCATATCAGTGAACAAGAATTTGACGAGATATTTCCACAGTTAAAACATATTAAAGGATGTTCTGAATTTACAAAAAGTACAAAAGAATTAATTAGAGTTTCTGCTCAAAATAATAATAAATACAAAAATTTATTACTAAAAAAAGCTCATGAAGAACGTAAAATTGTGAATGATTATTTAATTCAAGAAATTGATTTCTATGAAAAATTTGCTTTCGTCGAATATTGGGGGAGAGGTTACACGCAAGATTGCTTAGATCGACTTTTAAATAACATTAGCGATCAAACAATTAATACGATATTCTTCTATGCAAGAAGTATTTATCCAACAGTAGGAACATCAATCAGATATAACTATACTAGTAAAATGACATCATTAATATTTATTGAATCTATATTTGCCAATATGCCATATCAAAGCATTCCAGGATATCGTAGAAATAACAACATAGTTGAACCAGTGATAAATTTTAAAAATTATAATAAACAATTATATGACGCAATGGACAAGATATTGCCACTATTCATACAAGAATTTTTTAATAACAAATATATAGATGAAGATGAAGTTGAACGTAATTTCTATGATTTTGGTGTTGAGTATTTTAAAAATAATCCTGAAGATGACTTTATCGTTGAATTCTTTGCACCACTCAAAGATTCAGTCATATTGTACGAACCTGAAATAGAATATGCACCCGCCATTAGCTATAAAATGGCTTCTCAAAAGTTGTTAGGAAAAAAAGTCCCGTTAAAAACTAAAAATAAAAGAATGTCATTAAAAAGATCGCCAATAGGAGTTCAAAAAGCATATCAATTTCATATTAAATATTTAAAAAACAGAAAATCAAAAATTATACGACCATTCCTGAATAATAGAGTGATTAAGACTATTATGAAGTTAAAAACTGTTTTAAAATAATGAATTAATTTTAATAGTTTCATTGGATAGCAATAATTGAGTCTGGGACATAAAGTTCCAGCCTCCTTGTTATACCGGTCTTCTATATTATTTTCTCGTTTTGAAATATAGTATATGTCAGCTTCTGTTACTTCAGGTCTTTTAATATATAATTTATTTGGATTACTAATATTTAATATCGACTTGAGTTTTTCATTGGTATAAATAAAAAATATATCTCCATTTTTATCTATCCAGTTATTTCTTATAGATAAATCTAAACGATCTCTCAATATGGACCAAGTTATTTTGGCATCATTAGACAGATTAGTATATTTAGAATTTGAAAAGAGGTAATAAAAAAGTTATAAGTATGTTTATATGTAATTTCAAAATAATATTCCCATATATAAAAGGCTATTATATATAGCGTATAAACCTACATAAACCCTGATATATCAAGTATAAATAATATATAAATATATGGAGGCGTTATATGAAGATTATGAAGCAAATCGCTGATGAATTAAACGTAACAAAGATGACTGTTTATAATAATGCTAAAAAAGCAAATGTGAAATTTCAAAAGATTGAAAGTGTAAATTATTTATCTCCCGAAGATGAAGTTATAGTAGCTAATAGAATAAAAAAATCAACAAATATTAGCTTTAGAAAGTAATAAAAAGATTCAAAAACTAGAAAATCAATTAGAAGAAGATGAATTAATGAGTGATAATAATCTATCTGAAGAAATAAATACTAATAATTATGATGATAAGGTAGAACAACCACCTAAAAAGGTTTCTGGAGGCGTTTGTTCGGTAATTAATTCTATTAAAAAGACACGCACGATTAGTTTATAAGCTTATCGTGCGTGTCTTTTTATGTGGATCAAACTTCTGATAATCATAGCTTATGTTAACTCAAAACACGAGAATAAGAACTGATATTAGGGCGTTAGTCGACATTAAAGAGGTTTGGTAAGTATTGGATTTGCTAGCTACTGACGTGGCAACAGCATTTGATAGTTAGGAGAAATCTCCTAAGCCCTTTATCTTTTTGCCAAGGTAAATAGGAAAGTTTTATTAATTGCTGGTGATAATACACACTCTAAATATCATTCTAAAGAGGTTGCTAACTTAATTCCGACTCAAACTGAGTTAGTGATTATACCTGATGCAGATCACTGTGATTTATATGATAAAAAAGAAAAAATCCCATTTGATAAATTAGATTCATTTTTTAAAGAACTATAGAATTCCGTACTCTAATATTAAATTTAACCAACAAAAAATTAATATGGAATGCAAGACCTTCATTAATAAAACAATTACTGTAGAAAAAAAGAGTACTAACTTGCACTCTTTTTTCTTGTGTTTTTATCAAAATGTCAATTCCATCACATTTTATGCATTTTGGGACGCTGTGAAACGCCCTCACTTGCATTGAAAAAATTTTATCAAAGATATACACATACGTACGTTGATCTAAGCACTTCAAATCATTATGACGTTCTCTATATTCTCTTTATGTTCTAAATCACTTTAATAAGTTTCTTTAAATTCAGTGATAGTTTGCCCTGTCCATTTTTTAAAAGCTCGTAAAAATGAACTCGTTTCTGAATAGCCAATTAAATAAGCTACTTCGTCAATTTCTATATGATAATTTTTAATATAATTAATAGCCATTAATTTTTGAACTTCCTGCAATTGTTGTTTATATGTTGTATTTTCAGCAGATAGATTTCTTTGAATGGTTCTAGTACTAAGGCCGATATTTTTAGCGATATCCTCTAATGTGAAATTTCCGCTAGGTATCAAATTAAATAATATAGATTGAATAGTTGAGGTGAATTTTTGATTATTAGATAATTCTGCTAATCTATGATTAAATTCACCTTCTAAAAATTCCCACATGACATTATTATATGTCGCGAAAGGATGTACTAAATCTTTTCTATTAAAAACAAGCAAATTTGAATCTGTTTGTTCGACATGTATATTGAATGTTTTAGCTATTATATCACTATAATTATACGGAGAACTAATCGCTATAGGATCTATTTGTTTGCCAGTGCCAGTTCTTAACAGGCTCAAGACAAGTAATTGTTCATTTAATACCGCAAATTTTGGAAGTGCTTGTTCGGGATATAAGAAAGAAAAATGAATAGCTACTGTTTGATCATGTTGCGTTATTTCAAAATTAATAGGACCTATGAGTTTTTTATATTTACTCAAACGTTCTAATGCAGCTATACCGTTTTCAGCTGAAAGCGCAGCAAAAATCGGTGGTATGAACATATTAATGTTTTTTACATCGCTAAATACTAATATTTGCTCATCTGTGACATATTTATCCATTGTTTGTAGTAATCTATAATATTGCTCATTTGAAACTGTTAATTCTTCTTTCCACATATAATTGGGTATGTCTGATTCTGCTAAAAATTGCTCAAAGCGCATACCTAAACTTTCAATAAATGCTTGTAATTGTTTACTAATAGTTAGTTTCATTTTACTACTTTCTTATATTTCATTCTTAATTATTTAATTTAACTCGCAGATTTCATGATTTTATCGAATAATCTTGTTGGCAAAATAGCGTGTAAAAAGACAAGAGGTTTCGCTACAAATCCTATTAAATAGCGTGGTTTAGGTTTATTGCTGTCAATCGCTTTTGAAATCGCTTTTGTAACCACCATTGGATTAGAAAGCATATTTGAACTATATTGTTTTCTCATACCTTTTGATGTTTTTAAGGCAGTTGCTTCATATGCGCCACCTTTAGCTGAATCAGCCAGTTTATCAGCAGCTATGAATCCCCAATCTGTCTTAATACCACCTGGCTCAATTACAGATACATCTATGCCAAATTCTGCAACTTCCATACGTAAAGCGTCACTAAATGCTTCTACAGCGTATTTTGTAGCATGGTATCAAGCACCAAAATACGTAGTTAAACGCCCACCCATAGATGACGTATTAATTATTCGTCCTGACCTTTGTTCTCTCATGTGTGGTAAAACAAGTTGTGTTAATCGTGCTAATCCAAACACATTCACTTCAAATTGTTGCTTTGCCTCTTCAATTGTTACATCTTCGATTGCACCATATGAGCCATAGCCAGCATTATTTACAAGTACATCAATACGTCCTTCTGTTTCAATAATCGTATCAACAACCAATTGCATTGATGATTCATCTGTCATATCTAATTGAATCGGTTTAACTTTTTTTAAACCTTCCAAATTTTCGACTCTACGACCAGCACCATAGACAATATTACCCTGATTTGCTAAATATGCAGCAGTTTCATATCCAATACCACTTGTTGCGCCTGTTATTAAAATTACTTTTTTCATCTAAAAGACCACCTTTAATTTTTATTTATATATAGTATATATAAATATCCATAGTGATTTAATGACAATGTACGACTATATATTTCCATTTGACGCCAATATAGTGTCAGAAGCTCTCATTGTTATCGTGTTTAATTCGATAAACAGTTTGTCTTGTGATATTAACCTCTTTCGCAATTTTACTAATTGCTT
>NZ_KV834813.1:41673-42977 GCF_001837945.1 Staphylococcus sp. HMSC077D08
AACCTCTTTCGCAATTTTACTAATTGCTTGGCATTCTTCTAACATTTCTACTACACGATGATAATGATACGTTTCTGAGGATCTTTCGCATTCGGTGAATAAAGTAAAGGTCGCCCTTTATATATTCCTTTGTCTTTCGCGACTTGAATCCCTTGTGCTTGTCGACGTTTACTTTCATTTCTTTCTTGTTCTGAAATCATTGACAAAATTTGAACGATTAAATCTTTCATAAACTTATCCAATAATGGGTTACTGATGACTTCATTCATCATAGGTAAACTTGTAATCATCAACTGAACTTCTTTCTTCTTTAAATAACTTACAGTAAAGAGGATATAAGAAACGAAAATCAGTCTAAAAAAGTTTTTGGAGTAGACTATTTGGTAATTAAAAATGAATGTAAAAGAAACGATATTACCTTCATATTAAAGATAAGAAAGACAAGGAATCAAAGTATAAATATGGAAAGAATGATTTAAAAGGTATTGAATGTATTTACGCTCTATATAAAAAGGACCGCAAGTCTCTTCAGATCTACGGATTTTCGCTATGCCACGAAATTAGCATCATGCTAGCAAGTTAAGCAAACACTGACATGATAAATTAGTGGTTGGCTATATTTTTTTAATTTGCAACAGAACCATATTTTATTCTTACTTTATATAGATATCGTGAAAATTGGAGATTATGCCTGCTGATTAAATATAATTAAAGTACTGTATATTTTATAAATCTATAAAATATAATAAAATAAATTAATTATATTATTTTTTTTAATTTGAATTGCTTCTATAAAGCAACGGTGATAATATTGAAACATAAGAAATTGGGTTAATGGGTAATATTGCAATTAAATGATTCAATTGAATGATGGAGGGAAATATGACAAAAAAGATCAAACAGTTTAAAGATAGTTTTAATGAAGAAAAAGCAAGAGTAAGGTTGTATAAGTCAGGTAAAAATTGGATTAAAGCTGGTATTAAGGAAATTCAACTACTTAGAGTAATGGGTTTACCATTCAATGGTCAAAAAATTACAGATAAAGAAGACGTAAATGCGAATAACAATAGCAACAATATGAAAAAAAATATTTCGAAAGCATCGGCAGTTATTGGTGGGGCTTTTACTTTTAATATGCTAAATGATCATCAAGCGTTTGCTGCATCAGAAACGCCGGTAACTTCAGAAATAAGTTCTAATAGTACAACTGTAGGCGATCAAACATCTACTAAAGAAAGCAGAGACAGTGCCGCAAGTACAGAAAGCAAAGACAGTGCCGCAAGTACAGAAAGCAAGGATAGTGC
>NZ_KV834814.1:0-281 GCF_001837945.1 Staphylococcus sp. HMSC077D08
TGATATAATATACAGGTCGCCTATCTCTCAGGTGTCAATTTAGACGTAGAGAGGAGGTGTAATTATGCTTGATAACTTTGTTCACATCATGACCACAGCAGCGAGTGGTTGTATCGTCGCATTATTTGCGCATTGGCTACGTAATCGCAACGATAAGAAAAAATAGGCGACTATAGCCACACCTAAAAATCCCCTCACTACTTCCGATAGTGAGGGGATTGGTGTATTATGCTTAATAACTTTGTTAATTAGATTATAACACTGGTTAGTAGAGGAATGCA
>NZ_KV834815.1:0-10338 GCF_001837945.1 Staphylococcus sp. HMSC077D08
GGCTATTTTGCTAGGAATTATGTCCCAGCCTCATTTTCAATTTTGCACCACTTTTATTGTCCAACTCAAATCGTAAAGATTTATTTTTAACCGTAATTTTTATAATCTAGAAAATTAATGTGGGTCTACCATATCTTCTGGTTTTATCCACTCTTCAAATTGTGATTCAGTTACATATCCACTTTCTATTGCAGATTCTTTTAAAGTAAGTCCTTCTTTGTGTGCCTTTTTAGCTATTTGAGCTGCTTTCTCATATCCAATATGAGGATTCAGAGCCGTAACTAGCATTAATGATTGATTTAAATAATTATTAATGTTTTCTTCAATCGGTTGAATACCTATTGCACAGTTTTTATTAAAGGTATTCATTCCATCTGCTAATAAGTAGATAGATTGTAAAGTGTTATGCATAATTACCGGTTTAAATACATTTAGTTCAAAATTACCTTGTGAACTTGCGATACCTACCGTCGTATCATTCCCCATGACTTGTACTGCTACCATAGTTAACATTTCACATTGTGTTGGATTTACTTTTCCTGGCATAATAGAAGATCCGGGTTCATTTTCTGGAATTGAAATCTCAGCAAGACCTGCACGCGGTCCAGAGGCTAGCCATCTAATATCATTTGCAATTTTCATTAAATCTGTCGCTAACGCCTTTAATGTACCATGTAATTGTACAATCTCATCATGAGAAGTTAAAGCATGAAATTTGTTTTCAGATGATACGAAAGCATACCCTGTGTTTTTGGAAATATATTTAGCTACTTTATGACCAAATTCTGGATGAGCATTAATTCCCGTTCCTACTGCAGTGCCACCAATTGCTAAATTTAAAATATGCTTTTTTGATTCTGATAGTAATTGCTCACATTTTTCTAACATATAGCGCCAACCACTTATCTCTTGACCTAATTTAATAGGCGTTGCATCTTGCAAATGTGTGCGTCCAATTTTAATGATTGATTGATATTGGTTTTCTTTTTCTTTAAAAGTTTGACGTAAATGGTTAAGTGCTGGCTCTAACTTAGTTTCAATTTCATGGAACAATGCGACATGCATGGCTGTTGGAAATGTATCATTTGAACTTTGAGATTTATTTACATCATCATTTGGATGGATAGTTTCCTTACTTCCATGTTTCTTAAGGTATTCATTAGCTACATAGCTTACGACTTCATTTACATTCATATTGCTTTGAGTACCACTACCTGTTTGCCAAACCACAAGTGGAAAATGATTATCTAGTTCTCCATTTAAAATACGATCACAAGCATGAACGATGGCGTTCTTTTTTTCATCACTCAATTTTCCTAATTCATGATTTGCTAAGGCTGCACCTCTTTTTAGTTGAGCAAATCCGTATATGACTTCTATAGGCATATGCTCTTTGCCGACTGGAAAATTTCGTTTACTTCTTTCAGTCTGTGCACCCCAATATTTGTCTTCTGGTACTTCAATTTCTCCAAATGTATCATGTTCAATTCTGACTGACATTTATATCGCTCCCCCTATTGTTGTTTGTTTAATTGTAGTATAGCACTATTTAAATTGTATGAGCAATGTTGAAATAAACCGTTTTCATTTAATAGAATATTTCCCTAATAAAATAAAAATGAGTCCTAAATGAATTTTTTCATGCTCATTTAAGACTCATATATTAAAATATTAATTTACTTCATACTTATTTAATTCTTAGGTTGTTGATATTTTGCTTTAGTAGCCTGAACAATAGCAATTGCAGTTAAAACAAATAGTATCACACCTATAGTGAGAGTGACAGGACTTATACTTACTAAAATACCTAAAACTCCTGGTAATTCATCATAAAAATCATCCAAGGTGTATGTCAAAACTCCCGTTATTAATAGACAACAAACCACACTGATCATCACACCAGACTGATTACTTTTTATAAATGTATGTGCATTGACATTATCAATAAGACCTTTTGATAAATTAAGTTGAAGTTGCACAATTTTGAACAATAGTGGCAAGTATAAAGCGCCTAAAGCAAGTGGAAAACCTTTTATAGATAATAAACTCACTATAACAGTAACTATAACAAAGTGAATCCAGTATTTTCTTAACATTTAATTAATCTCCTTGTGTTAATGACTGTAAGTATCATATCATAACCAATCAAAAGGAGTGAATATTTTTATAACAAATCGTGTGAAAGATAATACAATGCAAAAATCCAATAACTTAACATACTGATAAGCTACTGGATTTTTATGAAATCTATTTACTGTTTTTAAAATCTGAACGAACTTCGTTATCATGAGGTTGACTTAATTTTTCTTCATCATTTTCCTGTGAAATCTGTTCCATCTCTTTTCCTAATTCTTTTAAATCATCTAAGTCAGTCACCATAGCGTTTTCTTCTTCATGATAATTTAATTTGGAATCTTTTTTGTTCGCCATCATTCATCCCTCACAAATTTATTTTATGCAAAACGTGCAGTGAAGTACTCTTTTACGTCTTCAGGTAAGCCTACAGCCGCTTCTTTATCTAAGATAACATTGACCATACGGTGTGCTTTTAAATCCGATGGTTCAAAACTAGTCTTACCATTTTCACGGTAAAGTTTTTCTACCATATCGCGTTTATTAGCACCAGTAATAACTAAGAAAATTTCTCTAGCTTCCATCAAACCTTGACGAACGCTAACGTCAAGTTTGCCATTTTCGTCAATCGTAAGGACTTGCATTGTCAGTTTTCCCTTATTTTCTTTAGTCTTAATCTTATCTGAGATAAAGTCAATTGCATCATTTTCGTAAGAAATTGAATAAATTTGGCCTGTTGGCACACCCAAAGCCTCATAATAAGAATGATTATCATCATAATCTAAAATATTTATTTGACTGAAATCAACTGCATGATTTTCCACATTTTTCTTAAGTTCATCAAACACTGGTGCATGTTCTTTGCCCAAATGAAATCCTGCAATAGTAGTTGGATTATTATTAAACTGCTTACGTAGAATATCTGCAGTATATTCTGCTACTTTTTCACTATTGTCAAATACTTTAAAATTCATTGCCATGTTAACTACACTCCTCTAAGTTTGCTCTTTTAATTAAGTCGATTTAATTTAAAGTATACCCTTTGTATTAATTATCAAACTATTATTTTTTATTGGTTCACAATTAATATAACATTTCTTGGGTTTATCTTGCATTTACTTTATTTATTAACATTAATTATGAAAGGTTAGGATAATCTTGTTGTCTCAAAGCTTCGTAAATCAGTAAAGCAGCAGTATTAGAAAGATTAAGAGAACGTATATTGTCACTCATTGGAATTCTTAGAGCTGTTTTTGCATATTTCTCCTTAACCCAATCAGGAAGACCAGTAGTTTCTTTACCAAAGATAAAATAATAATCCTCATTAGTATTAGAAAAATTAAAATCGCTGTAGGTTTGTTTACCAAATTTTGTTAATAAATAGTAGTGACCTTCAGTATTAGCAAAAAATTCTTCAATACTATCGTGATATGTAATATTAACATGCTCCCAATAATCAAGTCCTGCACGTTTTAACATTTTGTCTTCAGTACTAAAGCCGAGCGGTTTAATTAGATGAAGATGGGTTAAAGTCCCTGCACAAGTACGTGCAATATTTCCTGTATTTGCTGGTATTTCTGGCTGATATAGTACAATATGATTCGTCATTTTTGTTCTCTCCTCATTTGCAAACCTTTTTTCATTTCGATCTGCACTTCTTCAATCTCATTTTCATAATGTGCATCAATAAAAGGTATAGCATCATCCTCTAAAATTTGTCCAATTGCCCAATATGCAGTACCTCTAATCATAGGTCTTGGATCATTTAATGCAACTTCTTTTAGTTCTGGTATAGCACTTTCTTCTTTAAAATGTGCCAAAGCTATAATAGCATTTCTTTGTATTGGTTTTTTACCTCTCCAAGCACCTGCTAAATGTCCATATGTACTTTTGAATTTCTTGTTGCTCATTTGAAGTAAAGGTACAAGACGTGGCTTCAAAATTTCCGGTTCCAAGACAATATCATCATGCTGAGTATTGATACCACGATTTTTAGGACAAACTTGTTGACACGTATCACACCCATATAATCTATTTCCAATTTTATATCGATATTCATCTTGAAGATAACCTTTAGTTTGAGTTAAAAAACTAATACATTTTTGACTATTTAACTGACCATTTCCAACAAGTGCACCTGTTGGGCAGCGATCAACACAAATTGTGCAGTCACCACAACTATCTAATAATGGATCATCAGGTTCAAACGGTATACTTACTAACATTTCACCTAGATAAGACCAAGTCCCTAATTCCGGAGAAATCACAAATCCATTCCTACCCGTGAATCCTAACCCAGCTCTTTCTGCTACTGCTCTATCTGACAATACACCGGTATCAACCATAGATTGGATTTCGACATCAGGTACTTTTTCTTTGATGAAATCAGCTAATTTATCAAGTCTCTTACGCATAATGCTGTGATAATCTTGGCCCCATGATGCCCTAGCAAACATGCCTCGACGATCACCTTTAACACTTTTTGGTGCACCTTTAAGTTTATTAGGATAACCCACAGCTATTGCGATGATAGAACGTGCGCTAGGTAAACTTAGTTTAGGTTCTGTACGTAATGATATATTTGATTCCTCAAAACCCGATGCATACCCTTTTGCATGATATTCCTCTAATTTTTGTTTCAATTCATCAAAAGGATCTGCAGTTGTAAATCCAATACTATCAATGCCTATAGAATGAGCAAAGTCTATAATTTCTTTTTTTAGTTTATTGTTCATAAGCTTTGCCACCTTTTTAAAATTACATATGCTATTCTAACATAAGATTATGTATCAGAGTTGGCATAATATTGTAATGATTAAAAATTATAGCCTATGATATAAATCATTATCATAGGCTTTCAAAATTGTGTAGCTTATCGCTATTTAGATTTAAAAATGCATGTTTTAGATAACTTTAACACTATTTATTAATTCAATCTTAAGAAAAGTATTTGTTTCCAAACTTCTATAAGTATTTTTATGATATACTAATTCTCTTTTAAAAGTTTAAAATGATGTAACTATAACAAATTCGCTAACTGAGAATAGTAAACTTTAACTTTTATCATTCGAAAATAAATTTTATAACACTCGTGATAAAAAATTTTGAGTTCGACTGTGTTGAGGATTTTCAAATATGTTTTGTGGTGTACCAGATTCAACCACAACACCATCGGCCATAAATACCACTTTATCACTTATTTCTTTAGCAAAGTTCATCTCATGCGTGACAATCACCATTGTCATACCTTCATTCGCTAATTGTCTCATTACTTTTAAAACATCCCCTACTACTTCAGGATCAAGTGCAGATGTTGGTTCATCAAATAACATAACATCAGGTTCCATTGCCAAAGCTCTTGCAATAGCAACTCTTTGTTTTTGACCTCCAGACAGTTGATTAGGATATGAATCTGCTTTATCTTTAAGCCCCACTTTTTCAAGTAAATATAAAGCTTTCTCTTTTAATTGATCTTTACTATCTTTATGTAATAAAAGTGGTGCCAACATTACATTTTCAATGACCTTTTTATGAGGAAATAAATTAAAATTTTGAAATACCATACCCATTTTTTGTCGTAAATTATCTAATTGAACATTATGTTGGGTTAATTCATTATCTTCAAATATAACTTTACCTTTTGAAGGTACATCTAACAAATTCATACAACGGAGTAAAGTACTTTTACCACTTCCAGATGGTCCAATTATTGCAACCACTTCACCCTTATCAACAGTAAGATTAATATCTCTCAATACTTCATTTGCTCCAAATTTTTTATTTAAATTTTTAATATTAATCACTGGCACTCATTCTCCCTTCAATAAAATTCATAACACGTGTAAGTGCAAATGTAAGTAAGAAATATAGTAATGCTGCAACTAACAATGGTGTGAATGGATCAAAAGATATTCCTTGTACAACTTGTGCATTAAACATGATTTCACTCACTCCAATTGTGGAAACTATAGACGATTCTTTAATCAAGGTTACAAATTCATTACCTAAAGCAGGTAAAATTTTCTTAATTGCCTGTGGCATAACTACTGATTGCATAGTCTGTCTATAATTCATTCCTAAACTTCTAGCAGCTTCAGTTTGTCCTTTATCTACAGCATTAATACCAGCTCTAAAAATCTCAGCAATGTAGGCTGAAGAATTTATAACAAGCGCAATAGTACCACAAATTAAAGCTGAAATATCTAACCCCAAAGCTGTAGTAGTCCCAAAAAATACAATGAACACTTGCACAAGCATTGGAGTACCTCTTAAAAATTCTATGTATATACCTGCTATCCATTGTAATGGTCTAATTTTACTTAATTTTAATAAAGCTATAAAAGAGCCTAAAATAGACCCCAATACCACACCTACTAATGAAATCAAAATAGTATTTTTAATTCCTTTAATAAAAAAACTGCCATATTTAGAAATAAAATTTCCATCATCTTGCATATCTTCGGCTGCTTTTGTCATGTATTGATCAATTAAATTTTTTTCTTTTACATTATCAATTGTTTGATTTAACTTATCTAAAAGTACAGGAGAGTTCTTAGGAACAGCTATACATGTTTGTTTCTTTTCTTCATTAAATTTAGTCTTTGAAAATGTTAGTTCAGAATTTTGTTTTAAATAGGCCTCACCTACTGGTTTTTCAACAACTACACCCGCTACTTTTCCACTTTTTAAAGATAATATAGCCTCAGGTAATCTATTGAGCGAAGAAATTTTACTATCTTCAATCTCAGTTTGTGCAATTTTTTCTTGATCTGTTCCTTTTTGTGCAGCTATGTTTTTGCCTTCAAAATCTTTGATATTTTGATAACGTTTTGCTTCATCTTTTTTAATCATCATCACATTGTTTGTAATCATGTAAGGTTTTGTAAAATCCACTTCTTTTTTTCGTTCGGGAGTTGTCGTCATACCGGATATGATAATATCGATTTTACCGGTCTTGAGTGCACCTAATAAGCTATCAAATTGCATGTTTACAATTTTTAACTTTAAATGATTATCTTTCGCAATTTTTTTAGCTAATTCTATATCTACACCTGCATATTCAGTTTTACCATGTATCGTCTTTTCAAATTCTAAAGGTGCATAATCAGCTGATAATCCAACTCTTAGTTCTCCTCGATTTTTAATTTTAGTCCAATTTTCATCTTCATTTGCATATGTACTCGGACTGATAAATAACGTGAAAGTACTTAACATTAATATTATGATTGATAACATTTTGAACAAACACTTCATTGTTTTTAACCTCCTTTTTAATAATTATACATTATTATACATAAATACTCATAAGTGCGCAATTAGATTTCCAAATATTGTATAAAAAAATACCCGAGACATTGAGTATCTCGGGTATTTTATGCTATCTAAACTTAATAAATATGTTCATTAAGTTATTCAAATTTCAGCTTATAACTTAAGAAAAAACAAAGAGTTTGTTATATATCATACACTAATTCCTAATATAATAATTAAAATTAATCTTTTGAGATTTCAAATTTATAAATCTCATCACTGTAAGTACTTAATACTTTTTTACAAATTTTATGTACAATAAAGGCACCTACAAATGGTATAACGAAATATCCAATAGCTAATAAAATAATATTCATAGATGGATTTCCCGACATACGGTTTAATGCATTGATGGGACCAACCAGTCCAGTATAACCAAAACCAGCAGATAGTGCAGTCCCTTTAATTTTTAAAATATATGCAACTATACCACATATGACTCCATTAATTGTCAAAGGAATAGCTATAATTAAATGCTTTAAGTAAACAGGAATCATCATTTTAGCAGCACCTATAAGTAATACCACGTTAACTCCTAGAGAATTAACTCTTAAAGATCCAAATAAAAAGGTTACACAAGCTGCAACTATTCCCATATTTGCAGCACCACTTCCTAAACCAGTAAGATTAATTGCTGTTGCTATAGCAACTAACGAGATTGGAGTTACCATTAATAAAGAAAATGTTACACAAATTAATATAGACATTAATAATGGATTTAATTCTGTGAACCTGTTTACTAATTTTCCTAGTGACTGCGTAATGACTTGAACGTAAGGTAATGTTAATAACCCTATTAATCCACTAATTACAGGAACTAAAACGGGTAAAATAATCATTTCTAAGGAACCTAATTTACCTTCTAAAAACATATAAATGAAACAAGCTAATATAACTACTAAAATTACATTTATAATATCTCCAATTCCTTTTAATTCAATTGTTTGTCCATTATAGTGTACTGCTCCAGAACCTAGCATTGCTGAAATACCAATTATTGCAGCACCTGTACCTTTAAATTTAAATTGGTGCGCAGCAAGAACTCCTATAATAAAAGCCATAAAAGATTGTATGATTGTTACTAGCTGAAAAATCGTTTCTAGTACATGATTACCTTCTTTAAAGAATTTTAATAATTCACCTAATAAGGCATTAGGTAATAATGCAATAACTACACCTGCACCTACTGCATTCAAAATGTTGTTAAAAAATCGCTTTCCATTGATTTGCGAATGACTCATGTTAAACCTCCATTTAAAACATCAAATTAATCGTATTATAGAAACGAAATATAAACAATCATTTAATATCAAATTTCATGTCAATAATTAAAGAAAAGTGAGCAATTATTCTTATATACGGATAATATTTAACATTTACTTATTAGATAAAAAAAGCATCCAAGGTTAAATTGTACATTTAACCAATGGATGCATACACTATATATATTATAAAAACTAAATTTAATTATTGAATATTTATATCAGGTATATTGTTTCTTAGGAATTGCTGAACGAAATCATTTATATAAACACTGCTATTGTATTTATTATCTACGCCACCATAATGTATTCCAATAACTTGATTTTTACCATTAAATACTGGAGATCCAGAGTTTCCACCTACAGTACTTAGGTCATATCTTAATTCCTCGCCACCAATATAGACAACCTTACCTACACTTTCCCACATTGTGGCTAACGGTTTGTCACCAGGGTAACCAGTAACAGTGATGTTTTCATTAATTCTAGTATCTGTATTGCTACTTATAGTTGCAGGTTTAACTACTTGCCCAATATGTTGATTATGTTCGTTCGGTGACACTCTTAAGATTGCTAAATCACTATTACCAGGATACGGTATGATTTCTTGACCCACAAATTTGCCATTAGGATAGTCATTTTCATTTTTAGCTGAAGGATGGACACTAATATTTCTTGGATTACCCTTAGCTCCATTAACGACGTGTTTATTAGTTAATATTTCATTTTCACCTACAACAACACCTGAACCACTCATATATCCACCATCTATTGGTATATAAATAAAACTAACAGCATCATAATGACCTTGTGTAGTATTAAAAATTTGATGTCTATTATTATTAGGCAATATTACACTTGGGTAACTTTTATTTTGACTTGGTTTAATATTATGGCTCGAACTATTAATATCTAAAACATTTTTGTTTTCTGTGCCAAGTGAGGAATGATTATGGCTTTGTGTATCGGTTTTTGCATAAGAAGTATTTACCATTGTAGTAGTTACTAACGCTGCAATTGTCATTGTACATATAGATAAAAATCTCTTTTTCATATGATAACCTCCAAAAATTATAAAAATTATTTTTTAATAACAGCTGTTATAATTAAATTATATATATAAACTGAAAAAATATGTGATTAAATGCCTAAATGTTAAAATAAAAATCCTATCTGTTTGCATTTTATTAAATATTATACTTATTTATTTAAATATTTTTTATAAGAATTTGGACACAATTATTAGTAACTTACTTATTTATAAAATTTTAGAGACTATCAAATGATAAATAACAATTAGCTCTTAAAAAATAAAAAAAGTGAAAACATTAAACTTACAATGTTTTCACTCTAAAAAAATTTGAATTTATACCGGTGGTCGGGATCGAACCGACACTCCAATAAAGGAACGGGATTTTGAGTCCCGCGCGTCTGCCAATTCCGCCACACCGGCTCAATATATAAACAAAAAACTTCCCAATGGAAGTAAATAATGGAGCGGAAGATAGGATTTACACCTATATCTCATTCCGGGAAGGAATGTGTTCTAAGAGTTGAACTACTCCCGCAAATCTAAAATTGGAGCGGAAGATAGGATTTGCACCTATATCTCATTCCGGGAAGGAATGTGTTCTGAGAGTTGAACTACTCCCGCATAATATTAAAATTGGAGCGGAAGATAGGATTTGCACCT
>NZ_KV834815.1:10438-11197 GCF_001837945.1 Staphylococcus sp. HMSC077D08
TATATCTCATTCCGGGAAGGAATGTGTTCTAAAAGTTGAACTACTCCCGCATAATAACCTGGAGGCGGCAACCGGATTTGAACCGGTGATAAAGGTTTTGCAGACCTCTGCCTTACCACTTGGCTATGCCGCCAATAACTGGGCTAGCTGGATTCGAACCAGCGCATGACGGAGTCAAAGTCCGTTGCCTTACCGCTTGGCTATAGCCCATTAATATAAAGGGCGGTTGAAGGGAATCGAACCCTCGAGTGTCGGAACCACAATCCGATGCGTTAACCACTTCGCCACAACCGCCATGGCAGGGGCAGTAGGAATCGAACCCACATCAAAGGTTTTGGAGACCTCTATTCTACCGTTGAACTATGCCCCTATATATGATGGTGGAGGGGGGCAGATTCGAACTGCCGAACCCGAAGGAGCGGATTTACAGTCCGCCGCGTTTAGCCACTTCGCTACCCCTCCTAAAAATGGTGCCGGCCAGAGGACTTGAACCCCCAACCTACTGATTACAAGTCAGTTGCTCTACCAATTGAGCTAGGCCGGCTATAGGTATGGTTCAGGACAGAATCGAACTGCCGACACATGGAGCTTCAATCCATTGCTCTACCAACTGAGCTACTGAACCAAAATAAAAATTCGTAATGATACCTCTTTGAAAACTAAGTTTTATATGTTCTGAAAAACAATATGTATTTTAGCTATTTCACCACGAAACCTATATTAGTAATATTGCGGGAGGCGGATTTGAACCACCGACCT
>NZ_KV834815.1:11297-11741 GCF_001837945.1 Staphylococcus sp. HMSC077D08
ATCCCTTCAGCCGGACTTGGGTATTCCTCCAAAATTATATGGACCTTGCAGGACTCGAACCTGCGACCGAACGGTTATGAGCCGTTAGCTCTAACCAACTGAGCTAAAGGTCCTGAATATAAGTATACAACTAATAGTAGTGGCGGTGGAGGGGATCGAACCCCCGACCTCACGGGTATGAACCGTACGCTCTAGCCAGCTGAGCTACACCGCCGTTATGTAGTTTGTAAATTAATAATGGTGGAGACTAGCGGGATCGAACCGCTGACCTCCTGCGTGCAAAGCAGGCGCTCTCCCAGCTGAGCTAAGCCCCCAAAATTTATTTTACTATCGGGAAGACAGGATTCGAACCTACGACCCCTTGGTCCCAAACCAAGTGCTCTACCAAGCTGAGCTACTTCCCGTAAAATAAGCGCGCCCGATAGGAGTCGAACCCATAACCTC
>NZ_KV834816.1:0-405 GCF_001837945.1 Staphylococcus sp. HMSC077D08
TTTAAGTCAAAACCACAACCACTTTCAATATCATTGATATCATAAAGCGTTTTATCTGAATTAGAGGCATGAATAAAATAATCAAACATGCCCTTAGGAGACATAATAATTTCAATATGCCTCGGTGTATTTAAGTGTTGTTGAAGTAGTTCAGAGACTTGAGAATAACTTTTTAAAGAATCAAAGAATAAAGCACCGTGTTTATGTGATTTTTTGATTAATCCCGTTGATTGATCTATATCTTGATTGTGCCACGGGCTTAAAATATAAGGAATATGCATCTGTTCCAAAATATCTTGATAGTTAGATGGCGTGCTTTCTTCATATATTAAAAAAGCCCACTTATTCGAACGTTTATCTTTCGTCATCATGGACATCCTTTCTGTGATTATTGATTAATGATGC
>NZ_KV834817.1:0-4735 GCF_001837945.1 Staphylococcus sp. HMSC077D08
TTAGCTATATTTTTTACTTTGCAACAGAACCTCTTATTTAATATGTAGTTTTTTTGTATTTTTGCTAATTCTTGTGTGAATTCAGCAACGAGTGTTTCTGGGGACATAATTCTGATAGTATTATGATAGATAAAGCATAAATTAATAGCTTCTATTTTAGATATAGATAGCATTACGATTATTGTTTTTCGAGTCTTTTTTACAACATAAGTTTCGTATTGTCTGTTTAACTGTTTAAAAACTTGATATGTCATTTCGTATGTTGCATGTATATTGATATCTGTATTACTATGTTTTTTGTTTTTGTGTGCTATGTAGTAATCGTGTGTTGATTTCTCGTACAAAACTGTTTGGTTATAATTTTTGAGAAATGCGTTAATATCTTCTATATCACGCTGAATCGTTCTTTCATTTGTGTTGAAAAATTCTGATAAGTTTTTAACATTAACACGTTGCTTTGATAATAATTTTTTGTATATATGTAATATACGTTTTGATTTATGTCCCACTATATTGCGTCCTCCCCTTTAAATTATATGTAAAAAATATGTTCATAATTGTCGTTGTAATAACTTTGTTATTACTTTTTGATAAATCGCTTTATAGCCTTTTTGATATTTGATTAAAGGTAAAATCAAAAAAGAACCACTGACAAAAAATGTCGGTAGTTCTTTTACTAGTGTTTATTCAAATTATGGCTAGTATTCATGTAGTAACTAGAACGATTGAAAATCGTTCATTATTTTATGTTTTTTTTATAAAATTTTTGGATATTATAAAACAAATAAACAATAAAGGAGATCGATATCCATATGACTAAATTTGATAGTTTAGATGCTAAAGGTGTTTATGACGTATTATTAGAAATAGAAAAACAACTGAATAACTATGTGAATAATGGTTATAGTAATTATTCAGCTGTTGGTGAGGGTTTTTCTCATAGTCATGATATTAGTGGTAAACTTGCTAATACAACAACGTTTATAGAAAATGCTAATAAAGGTGTATATTCAGATGCTGATGCATCAAAAATTATTGAGAAAGCTTGTTGTGTACAACATGAAATTACTCGATA
Source organism: Staphylococcus sp. HMSC077D08 (assembly GCF_001837945.1). Classification (NCBI taxonomy): domain Bacteria; kingdom Bacillati; phylum Bacillota; class Bacilli; order Caryophanales; family Staphylococcaceae; genus Staphylococcus; species Staphylococcus sp. HMSC077D08. The sequence continues at coordinate 1,076 of NZ_KV834817.1, forward strand.
TATAAGAAAGCAAAGTTTTAAATAGAATTAATTTAAGAGCAAAGACAAAACATCTTTGCTCTTTTGTTATATTATATATGTGATAAAATTAATAGTTGTGTCATCGTGCCTCTAACAATATGTTTTTAACATGTTAAGGAGGTGATTTCATGTACACTGTAGTTATAGGCACATTAATAGCTAATGTGTTAAGTGATTTCATAATGATGTATGTTATATATCTTATGAATAAACACAAAAATTAAATGATGGCACAATGAAAGACCCCATGCAGGTGCAACTGCTGGGGTCTTAATCATGTACACTGTAGTTATTTCGCTACTATCGTATCATGAAATGTATTAATTGTAAAATGAGGTTCATTTCATATAAGGCGGGTATAATACTATAAAAGATATGAAAGGTTTGATATGTTCTATGAATAAATTTGATAGTAAAGCTGCTGCAGAAACATTTAAAGTATTAGAAAAAATCCAATCACAATTAGATGTTTTTAAGACTGATGGGTATAGTAATGGTCTAGCAATAAATGAAAAAGGTTCAGAACATGAAGATATCCGAAGAATGATTCTTTCTACTACAGATCAAATAAACAGTACAATACGCTATGATGATTATTCTAATGATGATATTAAAAAAATAGTTGATTATGCGTGTGACTTACTTTCAAAAATTGGTGACTATGTAGGTAAAGAACTTAGCAGTAAATGATCTTTCTTTAGCACTCTTACTTATGAAGTGTCTGAGGCGTACAACATTTTTTGTTGTGCGTCTTTTTTTATGTTAGAACTGTTGTAATTAGATCGTGGTCTAATTACAACAGTTATTCCTTGCTTAAACTACTGATATGATGATACACTTATGTTGTCATTAGGGTATTACACATATAATGTTTGTGGCGTTCTAAAATGAAATTTGAGGAGTACTTAAAAAATGAAATTTGGATATGCAAGAGTCTCAACTGAGGAACAGCATCTGGAAAATCAAATCAATTGGTTAATTGAGCAAGGAGTTGATCGCAAGAATATATTTGTAGATGAGATAAGTGGTACAACAAGTCCTTACGAGCGTGATGGTTTTAAAAATTTATTAAATGCCAAAATCAGACAAGGTGATGATCTATATGTTTTCAAATTAGATCGTCTAGGACGTAAGGCAAATGTCGTTGAAGAAATGGTACGTGAGTTGCTAAATGATGGTATTATACTTCATTCCAAAGATTTACCCGATATACCAGCCAATGATAAATATGGCATGGGTAAGTTATTGCTTAATGTAATGTTGTCCGTTCTAACATTTCAAGCCGAAACAGAACGTTTATACATGCTTGAGCGTCAGCGTGTAGGTATTGAAAGAGCTAAAAAAGAAGGACGTTATAAAGGTAAGAAAGTAAAGTATTCAAAAGATAGTGATAACCCTCAAGGTCGAGTGATTTATGAAAAAGTAGTAGAGGTATTAAAGAATGGAGGAACAATCAGGGGCACAGCTAAAAAGTATGGTCTAGGTATGAAAACTGTTCAACGTATAAAAAATGAAATCAAACGTGAATCGGAGTGATCTTACAATGATAAAAGATAATAAAATAATTCAAAGAATGATACAAGATAAAATGAATGAGCAAAATTTAGATCTATTGTTACGTATATTAAATAACTTATTTGAATTAGAACCAAGAGAATACACAAGAATAAAAAATAGTACTGAACAAATAGTACCTACATTAGAAAAGAAGGGTGGTTATTTACCTGAACATTCAAAACATATTCTTGAAAAAATATTCTTTAGGTTAGCTGATTGTGAATGCGAAGTAGAATCGGAAATGAACTTGTATTTTATAATAATTGATCAAGAAGTAATTTACGAAAATATAGTAAACGAATTACGACCTAATAAAGATAATTTAAATGTTGAACTTGATGATAATGGTGAAATAGGAGCATTTATAAAGGATTATAAAGAAATACAACGAATATCTGAAAAATATGATGTTGATATTACATTAGTAATCAAAATATTACACAAATTACAGAATGAATCGGAGGAATAAAATATGAATGCTAACTTTGCTGAATATGTAACAGAAGAAGAAAAAGAATATTATATACAGAATTATTTAGATGAGTATGAGCCTAAAGAGTTTAATAAAATACTTTATGGATTATTGAATTACAAAGAGAAAGAGAGAGTTGTTGATTTAGAAAAAGATATTGAACGCTTTAGATCTAATTCAGAAAAAGAACTTGGTGATTTTATGGACTTAGTAGACATGCAACAAGCAAAAGGTGAATTACAAGAGTTTGAAGAAGATCGAATGGAGGCGTATCACGATTATGTATAGCAATGAAGATATCAAAAAATTAAGAAGTAATTTTTTAGAAAAGACCAAAACATTATCAATTTGTATATGTAGAAGAATTGGAATTTGAAGAACCTTAAAAACCTAAAAATCAGTCTAGGCGTTAGTCCTAGACTTACGTTTTTAGGTTAAAAGAAAGGGAGTGGGACAGAAATAATATTTTCTCAAAATTTATTTCGTTGTACTACCACGGCAAGGATGACTAGGTTTGAAAAAAGCTTGATTCAAGCGCATTTTCAAATCAGTCAGCTACTGACAAAATGATAAAATAGGCTGAGACATTTTATTTTGTCCCAGCCTATTTCCTATATGACCAGGTAATAATATTGCTTTATAATTATGAAGCAAAAATGGTAAAATAATAACGTTAGATTAGTCTACATTGTTTGTACAGTGAGATTAAGATATAAAAAACGATGATTAAGGAGTTATTTCGAATGATTAATCTTGAAAATAAAACCTTCGTAATTATGGGTATTGCTAATAAACGTAGTATCGGATTTGGCGTTGCAAAGGTATTAGATCAATTAGGGGCTAAACTTGTTTTCACTTATCGTAAAGACCGTAGCCGCAAAGAATTAGAAAAATTATTAGAACAATTAAACCAAGAAGAGCCAAAATTATATCAAATCGATGTTCAAAAAGATGAAGATGTAGTAAATGGTTTCGCTAAAATTGGCGAAGAAGTAGGCAATATTGATGGCGTATATCACTCTATCGCATTTGCAAATATTGAAGACTTACGTGGACGTTTCTCTGAAACATCACGTGAAGGTTTCTTACTTGCGCAAGATATCAGTTCATATTCATTAACAATTGTTGCGCACGAAGCGAAGAAAATAATGCCAAACGGTGGTAGTATTGTTGCAACAACATACCTTGGTGGTGAATTTGCCGTTCAAAACTATAATGTGATGGGTGTAGCTAAAGCAAGTTTAGAAGCTAATGTTAAATATTTAGCTTATGATTTAGGCCCGGACAACATTCGAGTAAATGCTATTTCTGCTGGTCCAATTCGTTCGTTAAGTGCTAAAGGTGTTGGTGGTTTCAACACAATCCTTAAAGAAATTGAAGAACGTGCACCATTAAGACGAAATGTGGATCAAGAAGAAGTAGGTAAAACAGCTGCTTACTTATTGAGTGATTTCTCAAGTGGCGTAACTGGTGAGAATATCCATGTAGATAGTGGTTTCCACGCAATAAAATAATAAATTAAATCAATTGAGTCTGGGACATAAACCCTAGAGAAATAGCCAGTAAATGAGTTTTAACAAATTCATTTACTGGCTTCTTTATTTACAATA
>NZ_KV834817.1:4835-5831 GCF_001837945.1 Staphylococcus sp. HMSC077D08
AATACTTTGTATTTATATGTAATTTTACATTGTAATACTTTAAAAAAATAAAGCACTTTCGTATAATTTAATAAACATCACTAAACTAAATTAACGAGGTGCCTTATGTATAAAAATTATAACATGACTCAACTTACTCTACCAATGGAAACTTCAGTTCTTATCCCCACAAATGATATTTCACGACATGTAAATGATATTGTTGAAACAATTCCTGACAATGAATTCGACGAATTCAGACATCACCGTGGTGCAACTTCGTACCATCCTAAAATGATGTTAAAAGTGATTCTATATGCCTACACACAATCTGTATTCTCAGGTCGTAAAATAGAAAAAATGCTTAATGATAGCATCCGAATGATGTGGCTATCACAAAATCAAAAACCTTCTTATAAAACAATTAATCGATTTAGAGTAAATCCAAAAGTAGATGCTTTATTAGAATCTTTATTTATTCAATTTTACAGTCAGTGTGTAAAACAAAATCTTATAGATGATAAAGCTATTTTTATTGATGGTACAAAAATTGAAGCAAATGCCAATCGATATACATTTGTATGGAAAAAGAGTATTCAAAACCATGAATCAAAGATGAATGAGGATTCTAAAGCCCTCTACCATGAATTGGTAACCAATAAAATCATACCGGAAATTAAAGAAGATCATGATAATGAACTAACAAAAGAAGAAATAGATTTGATTGGTAGTCATTTAGATAAAGAAATCGAAGATTTAAACCAACATATCAACAATGAAAAATGTACTAAAACAAGAAAACAAATACGTCTCAAAAGAACTAAAATCAAAAAATACAAAAAGCAAATCAATGATTATTTTGAGCGAAAGTATCGATACGAATTTCAAAAATCTATTTTAAAGGATAGAAATAGTTATTCTAAGACAGATCATGATGCGACATTTATGAGAATGAAAGAAGATCACATGAAAAATGGACAACTTAAGCCAGGGTATAATTTACAAATAGCGACAAAT
>NZ_KV834817.1:5931-6182 GCF_001837945.1 Staphylococcus sp. HMSC077D08
CCAGGGTATAATTTACAAATAGCGACAAATTCCCAATTTGTTTTATCTTATAATGTGTATCAAAATCCAACGGATACTAGAACGATGATTCCATTTTTAAATTCAATTCAAGAGACCTACGGTCATTTACCTGAATATATTGTAGCTGATGCAGGTTATGGTAGTGAATCAAATTATAAGGCAATTATAGATGACTTTAATCGAACGCCACTCATAACATATGGAATGTTTATAAAAGATAAAACTAAAAA
>NZ_KV834817.1:6282-6607 GCF_001837945.1 Staphylococcus sp. HMSC077D08
ATAAAAGTGACATCTTTAATACTCAAAATTGGAACTATGACGAAATTAATGACGAATTCATTTGTCCGAATAATAAACGGCTAGGTTTTAAAAGATATGCCTATCGTCATGATAAGTATGGTTATAAGCGAGACTTCAAATTATATGAATGTGATGATTGTTCAGAATGTTCTCTGAAAAATCAATGTATGAACTTCAATTCAAAAACAAACAAAAAAATAATGAAGAATTATAACTGGGAATATTTTAAATCCCAAATTAACAAAAAGCTTTCAGAACCAGAAACAAAAAATATCTACAGTCAAAGAAAAATTGATGTGGAACC
>NZ_KV834817.1:6707-14515 GCF_001837945.1 Staphylococcus sp. HMSC077D08
GGATTTATGAAGGCTATTTTGGGTTTCACTCGGATGTCTGTCCGAGGACTCAATAAAGTCAAAAGAGAACTTGGTTTTGTATTAATGGCACTTAATATAAGAAAAGTAGTAGCTCAACGAGCTGAAAATAATCAAAAAATTTATAAAAAAGACAATTTCTATATTATTTCAATAGAAATTGTCTTTTTTTCACTTATCCAAGAACTTTATGTCCCGGACTCTTTTTGTGTTCTTTATTTTGATAATTTAAAAACACCAAATATGATGACAATAACTATAGTGACGATATCGAATGAATGTATAAACGCATCGCCAAATGTTTTATCTTGCCAAAAGTAACGAATAGCAAATAACAATACAGATTGTATTATTATTGCAACGAAAACATTAATAAAAGGTTTAGAAAACATAATGTTATATATTATATATATAAGTGTTGCTACCGTTATAATCCATAGTAACGTGCTTGGAAGCAAAATATCATCTCCAGCTGTCTATAAAATAATTAATGTAATTGCTTTTGTAGCAATCCATGCGTAGTTATCGCTTAAACCTAAGCCTTTCATTTGTTTATAAATTTCATCTTCAACATCACCTGTGAAGTGATCGACTGCTTTAAGAGCTGCATAGAATTTACTTTGTGTACCGATTTTCTTTTTAACTTTTGTTGGTAAAGAATTCCACGCTTGTTTAACAACCTTTTTAGTAATACCTATTTTACCACGTTCAGTATTACCATTTTTATCCATACCTTTTGTTTGCGCTGTATTATTCAGTAGTTCCATTTGTTCTGTATTATTATAATTATTCGCTTCAACTAATGTTTTAAAACTGTCTTTTGCTTGTGGTGATAGTGCTTGATATCTTTTGTCATTTTTAACGTCATTTGTGATAGTTTCTTGTTTTTGAACATTACCTTGTTGTGATTGTGATTGTGTTTGTGCATTAACTACTGTAGAAGTTCCTGTTACTAATAAAGTACCAACTAAGCTTGCTGTAATAATTTTTTTCATTTTTACAAGTCCCCTTTGTTAATAATTTTAAAAAATACACTCTCAATATTTATTATAGTATTACTATAATATGATTTTGAGACTTTTCCCTAAGTGATGAAAATCCGTTCTTATGTGTTAATTGAATACATATATTATATTAAAAAAATGTAGCATAATTGTTTTGGGAGTGGTTATTGCTACAAGCATTTTATTACTTCTGGCAGAGTGAATTTTTAACGTTTTTGAAAAAAATATGAAGTGTCTGTGACGTACAACTTTTATTGTGCGTCTTTTTCATGCCTAAGTGTTTATTTTTATTTCATAAGTGTAAATTGTTGTAATTCATTCACAAATAAAGTATACTTAAACTGTGAAATAAACATCGTTGCTATGACAACATTTAGATTCACATTTTGAGTTAACAGATAAGAAAGGGTTAAAACAATGGCTAAAATTGGATATGCACGTGTCTCAACAAAAGAGCAAAACTTATCATCACAAATTGAATATTTGAAACAACAAGGCGTATCAGAAAGCCTTATATTCGTAGATAAAGGTGTTTCGGGTACAATCAGCCCATACGATCGCAAAGGGTTTAAAAAGCTACTGCAAAAAGCACGTGGCGGTGATGTATTAGTTGTTTATAAATTGGATCGCATTTCACGTAAATATGATGATGTTCAAAAAGTAATACGACAATTAAAAGATGATGGGTTATCTTTTGAAATAGGGGGCTTGCCTAACATCAACACAGGTAATGAACTGATGGATAAAGCGATGACTGATATGTTGTTGAGTTTACTTGGTTATGTTGCAGAGAATGAACGTGCATACATCAGAGAACGGCAGAGTGTCGGTATAGAAATTGCAAAGAAAGAAGGTAGGTTCAAAGGTAAACCGAAGAAGTATAGTGCAGATTCAAAAGACAGACACGGTAGACAAGTGTATTACATGATCGTTAATGATTTAAAAGAGGGTCATAGTAAAAACTCAATACGTCTTAAATATAATGTGGGTTACGGTACTATACAAAGAATTTCAGAAGAACTCGAGGAGGAATAAAATATGAATTATGAATTTAGTGATGAGTTAACAGAAGAAGAAAAAGAATATTATAGAAAGAGTCTTTTAGATATTTATGAACCACAAGAATTTAACAAGGTGCTTTATAATTTATTGAATAGCGATGAGAAAGAAACTGTTATAAGCTATGAAAAAGATATTGAACGTTTTGAAGAAAGTTATCAAGAATCTGGAGATATGATGGACTTAGCAGATATGCAACAAGCAAGATTTGAATTAAAAGAGTTTGAACAAAACAGAATGGAGGCGTATCACGATTATGTATAGCAATGAAGATATCGAAAAATTAAGAACTGACTTTTTAAACAAGACAAAAGCATTACGTGAACAAATTGATAACAAGAAAGCAAAAATTGAGAAAGATCAGCAAACATTGCGTAACCATCAAAAAAAACTTGATACACAAGTACAATCTTACGAAAATGAAGTGAATGCTTTAATTACAAAACTTGTTTTGAAAGATGGTATTGATAAAAATAAAGTACAAGAGATTTATAACTTCTTAATGAATTTTAATCAATCAGACGAACAACCAACTGTTAAACACAGTGAGTCTGATAAGTCAGAAGAAGTGCACACTTCTAGTACAAATCATGTTTCACAAGAAACATCATATGTACGTTCTGACAATCAAAATTATCATACACAACAGTGATGATTTTGATTAGGTTTTATAACTATTATCCGTTCACCTACACAGGATAATAGTTACACACACTTAGATTGCAAAATCTTAGTGTGACCTAAAGGGATCGAAGGGAAAGCGGAGCGTTTCCCTCGCAAGCTACTGAAGACAAATTTCGAAGAAATGTAGTCTTAAGTTACTGCTTGCAGTCGGTTTGTATCACAGGTGCATTGCCAAATGTAGCTGTGTACGAACCGGGGGTTTGACGTTATGCAATGTTGCACATTTTTGCAACGCATAACGTTTGTATAAAGTGTTAGCGTTAAGCTAATGCTTTATACAATGAATTTAATTGAAATGTGAGTGACATTTTATGAGTGAAAAGCGAGATAAAAATGAACAATTAAAGTTACCGCGTAAGTTTAATCACACATTTAAATTAAATGAGATTGAGAACGATAAACTTAAACAGTTACAAAGTGTGACTGGATTAAGTGTAAGTAAAATCGTTCGAGATACATTATTCAATGAACAGTCCATTCTTTCAAGTGGACGAGTTCAAGATGTTGAAGAATTAAACGAATTTAGAAGAACGCAAATAGAATTGATGCGGTTATTTGAGCAAGAGAAAAAAGAGTTAAATATGATAGGTAATAACATCAATCAGCTTGCTAGAAGTGTGAACAGAAATGAATATATAGACATTGAAGAATTAAAACTAATGCGTAAGCAAATAGAGCATTTAGCAGATAGAAATATGGAGGTGATTGAGCAGGTATGGCGACAACCAAAGTACATTCAACCCGAGATATGAGAGGTCTAATATCATACGCTAGAGATGAAGAAGTTCACAATAACAATGAATATGTAAACGGTGAAAGAGTATTAGCCAGTGATGGTATTTATTGCACAACAACCGATGCATATTTTCAGATGAGAGAAGTTCAAAGGTTATATGGTAAAGATAAAAACGAAATACAAGCGTTGCATGTGATACAAAGCTTTGACGATAACCAGTTTAATATTGAAGATCCAACGGCACCAGAACGAGCTTTGGAAGTTTCGAGGTTATCGAATGAACAAGCATACCCAAATAATCAAGTAGCTATGTATGTGCAGGCAGATGGTAAAGGTCAGAAAGTTCACGTTCATTCAATAGTTAATATCAGTGATTTGGACGGTAGAACGTTGAACTGGAACGAACGAAGTTATTACTATGCCGCTGAACATACAGACAAAGCAATGATTGAGTTAGGATATACACCATTAGATGCTGAGAAACGTCAAAGAGATTACACACCAAAAGACAAAGTTAATAAAGGTAGTATCTTTGCAAGCAATCGTGTAATAGAGGAAAAAATGCAAAAAGGAATGACGGAAGAACAAGCGTTACAAGAGGCATTACAAAGCAAAGAATTACCCAACACAGAATATGCAAAAATTGCTATAGAAAGCACGATTAATGATGAAAGAGTAACCAACATTGATACGTTTAAAGAAGTATTAAAGAATGATTATGAAATCACATACAAAACAGGTGCTGAACGAAAAAGAAAGTATGGCATCTATGAGTATGATTATTTAGACCAATCTTTAAAAGCTAATAAACGATCTTCACGTGACAAGACGTTAGGCGAAGATTTCATGGAAAAAGAAATTATAAAAAGTATAAATAATAAGGAGGCTGACAAAGATGTCGAGATTAACAGACCAAATGAATACGAACAAGACCTCAACTCAATCCAACTTGAGCAACAGCAACAAATACAACGACAAATCGCAGCAAGACAACACCATGAAAGAAATTCTGAACGCATTAAAAACAAGCAACGAACTAATGAAGAACCACCAAGAATCGTTGGAAAACCAGAGAAAAGCAACGGAAAATCAACAACAAACAATAGAAAGAGTAGAGCAAAAACTCGAGGCTTTGAACACGGAGACTAAGAAAGATAGTTATAATTTAACTAAAGAAGATAGAGAATTACTAACAGATATTAAAAAATATCAGAATATACTATATAAACAACATGAAAAGTGGTTAAATGATGCAAACGTAAAAATCAAACATAAGATAGATATTGAAAACAGTGATTATTTATCAAAACAAATGTCTGATAAAGTAGTTAATGAAGTGGCACCGGAAGTTGCTGACACGTTCAAAAAAGAATCAGCAACAGTGAAAGAAAGCACGAAAAAGATAGAAGATACATTTAACAAGTTAAAAAATGATATAACACGTTATAAACAAATTGCAGTCATAGGTATGGTAGCTTTCTTTGTATTAGCATGTTTAATACTTTTAGTTACATCGTTGACAAATGGAGCGTTTGAATTTTTAGGCGTTTCACATCTGTATGAGGCTATAACGGCAAAGATGAAAGCTAGTCACGGCTTTATAACAGTATTATGGTTTATAACTTATTTCATACCTGTAGCAATATGGACTGGAATAGTTATATTATTAGGGTATTTAACACGTAGATACATGTTATAATCATGTTAACACATGATTTAACGGAGGTTATCTAAAATGTTGACAGTAAAGCAATTAGCAGAAAAACTTGATGTAACACCGATCACAATTCACAGAAATAAGCCCGAAGATAAAGAATTTACAAAAGACGGTAATGTGAGTTATATAGATGAAGAACTAGAGAAGATCATTACAGCTAAAGTACAGAAAAATAAAAAAGTTTATAAGAAACAACCAAAGTCAGAGAGTGCGACTGATGTTGTAGAACAAATGCAACAGCAAATTGATTATTTAAAGTCGGTTATCGCTGAAAAAGATAAACAGATTAATAACTATACAAAACTCATTGATCAACAACAGCAATTGAACTTGCGAACAATGGAGCAACTCAATCAACCAAAAGACCACAGCCAACCATCAGAGCCACAGACCACACACCATAGTACAGATGTGAAGGTAGAACCAGAAGAAACACATAACAAACATGTTAAAACTCAAGAAAAAGGCTTTTTCAGTCGTTTCTTTGGAAAATAAAAATAGCACTGATGCGTTTAATACGCAAAAGTGCTATAATACATAAATAAAGGTGACTTGCTACCAACAAGACACCAAACCAGATCTATTTTTCAAATTTGCCGATTTGAAAAAACCTATTCAAATATATTTGATGAATACAGTATATCATACGTATCACAAACGCACAATTAATTTTGAATACAAGTCCTTGTTGGTAGCACACCTCTAAAAAATTTAGAAAGGTGTGCTTATTTTTATGCAATTAGAACAAACATTAAAAGAAAGAATAAACGCATATAGATCAAAAACTGAAAAACAAAATATAACAGTATATATAAAAAAGAGATCAACAAAAATATATAAAGAACCTGTTTTTATATCATTATTCCATCAAAAAATATCTGAAAAAAGTACAATTATTTTGAGGGACTTTTTAAAAAGTCCCTCAAAATCAAACAGCCAAACCCCAACGGGCGCAAGGCTTACAAGCTATCCCCAAAAGCGCCCCTTATGGGAGGGGTGCAGACCGGGGAACTTTTGGGGCGAGCTTTTTGGCGAGTATCCAAAAGTCATTGGTGAATTTGATATTGGTGATGATAACAAACTTGATATTTTTGCCAAAAAAAATGGTTTAAGTGTAACAATGGGTTTTGATTGCGAATGGTTCCAAGGTTATAGAAGTGTTAAAAGTGGTGTTTTGGAAGGTACCCAATGGGCATCTACAAATGATGAACACATATTAAAAAATAGATTTGTATTAAGTTATCAATTTAGTTTTGTATATGGCGATGAATTTTATGAGTTTTGTTTTGTACCCGATTTTGATTTTGGTGTTGATCCTAAAAAACAACGTTTACGATTTGATAATTTATTTTATTATATGATGCGTTATGTTGGTATAAAAGCTGTATATCGTAGAGATTGTGATGTTACATTAGTAGGTCATTTTTTTGGTGTTGATTTAAGTTGTTTCCGTGATTGGAGCACTATTTTTGATAAGAATAAAAATAGTAAATCAAAAGTGATTTTACAAAGTAAACAAATACTTTTTAATACAAGTCCCTTACGAATTAATGGTTATGCTTTCAGATCTAAAGTGAAAAATAAATTAAATATAAATCTACGTGACACTATGGCTTTATCTAGCCCTAAGACACCTTTAGCTGAATTGGGTTCTAGTATGGGTGTTCCTAAAATGTCTACTGAAAAATTAGATCAGTTAAATAACAAAAAAAGTAATTATTATAAAATGAATATGGATGTATTATATCGTGATCATAGAAATTTCTTTATTGATTACGCTTTATTAGATGCTCGTATCAGTCTGTTATGGTACTGCGAGTTTTATAAGAAGTTTGGAGATGCTTTAACTGTATCTCAAGCCAGTGGTGGTGTTGTTCGTAAAAAAGTACGTAAAAGCATTATTAATGATTTAAGTGATGTGGAATTATCAAATTTAGAAAAAGAGTGTTCTCATCTTTTAGATCTTGAAGAAACTTTTACACCTGTTAAATTTGTATATGATTACTACATTCGTGGTTTTGTTGATGAAGATTTTTCAGCATTTAATAAATATAAGCATGAATATGCTGATATAGCTGCTAAATGTTATTACGGTGGTAGAAATGAGTGTTATACACATGGTGTTCATAGAAATACTACGTATGATATTGATATTAAACAAGCTTATATGATTTCGTTTCTATCTATGAATGATGTTGATTATACGCAAAAACCTTATAGATTTGCTAAAGGTCATAAATTTACGTTATCTGATATTAAAGATCCTACAAATCAAGGTTTTGGGTACGTACATTTTAAATTTCCTGAAGATGTTGAATTTCCGTCATTGGCTGTTCGTTCTTCTGTGAAAGATGGTGAATCACCTGTATTTTGTTTAGAGGGCTCTACATACGCATCTACGCCCGATATTTACTGTTCTTTATTACAAGGTGCTGAAATTACAGTAGCTAGTGAAAATGGTTTTATCATGCCTGTGATGAGTAAAACACGTTATTTATCTGAAACAATAGAAGATATGATGAAACAGCGTGTTAAAGATAAAGAAATACACGGCAAAGGTGGTTCTGTTGCAAAGTTGAATTTATAGTAT
>NZ_KV834818.1:0-10859 GCF_001837945.1 Staphylococcus sp. HMSC077D08
CTGGCTATTTTGCTAGGAATTATGTCCCAACCGCTTTTTTTAGTAGTATATGAAGTCTTCTGCTATCTTTCTAGTCTAGTAAACAAAAATATAAATAAGCTTTTTTAATAAGGGCCTATTTTTTTAATGACATATTAATTCTATTAATGAATTGTTCATGTTCAATTTCATTCGCATAATCCTTTTGTAATTGTAACCTGGTGTGATATGCTTTACTGCTATTAGCCATTTTTTTCAAAATTACTGTCAAGTTATTAATGTCTTTTTTCATAACAATATTTTCAGTGGCTGTAAACATACGATTATGTGCTTCATCATGGGTTGCAAAGATCACCATATCATTTTCAAATGCTCTGCTGACTGCATCCAATAGCTCATTACCTTTATTGTTATCGAGATAAATATCACATTGTTGATATAATGATTCAATTGTTTCTTCGTCTGCCACTGGATACAATCGAATATTATCAAATTTCACTAATTCTAATAATTTATTAGACATTTCTGTAATAGCCGCTATATGAAACTGATAGTTGCTATTATTTTTCACTAATTCTTCAATACAAGACAATTGGTCTGAATTTGTTAAAGTTAATATGTTTCTACTAAACTGGTTTTGTTTTCGATAATCATAAAGGTAACCACCTCTATATACTTTATCTCGTTCACTATCATCAAGTCTTTGGCATATTGTTAGATATTCAATACTATCAGGTATCATTACAGAATAATTTCTCTTTAGATATTCATCAAACATAAGTTTCATATTTCCAGGTACGTTACCATGGCTGTTTTCTTGCCAAACGAGAATTCCTTTTCCAATTGTATCCATTCTATATAACGCGATAAAAGGCATCGCTAGTGAATTAAAGATAACTACACTTAAATCTACATTTAGTTGTTTTAAGTAATATATGATAAATGATTCATGAGACTTGAAAAAGTGTGTCTCATTTTTCCAATTTAATACATAGTCCCCAGTCACATAATTTTCATAGATAATTTCTTTGCCTAGACGATCAAAGTACTTTTTCATTATAGCTTTACCAGTCAAATCATAGATAGTCTCAGCAAATTTAAACCCATTTTTATTATAGAAATCAACTGTGCGTAATCGTTGCTTGTTATCCAACCACTCAACTCGACTTACAATACGAGTTTTGAAATTAGGTTGATAGAAAATTTTACCTCTAACTTCCCCTAAATTTTTTATTTCACCCATATCATTTGTACCTGTAATTTCCCAGTAAGTTGGCACCTCTACTTCATTAAAGAATAAAGGCTTATCACTTGGATTAATTGGATTTTGAGCAAAAAATTGATAAGGAGAGGTAACATCATCTGGTAAAAAACCATCATCCTCTAAACAAATTGTCAAATGTTGATATCCTGCAAGTTTCAATGAACGATGTAATAATTGTGAGTTAAAATGATAATTATCAAATATATTAATCATGTAGCACCTCTTTAATTAGCATATCCCATTTTTCTACTATTTTCTGAGTTAAAAATTCACTAGCAATTTCATATGATATGCTTTCTGGATGTTTGGGTCCATTTTTAAAATATTTCACAATATATGAAGCTAGTTCATTAATCTTTTCTTCTTCATCTGCAGATTCTACATTTTCAGACATAAGATATCCATTTTCACTATTACGAATAAATGTTGGATTACCATAATTCACATTAAATCCAATCATTCCTAAGCCAGAACCTACTGCCTCCATTAATGTCAAACCGAAACCTTCACTTTGTGAAGCAGACACAAATAATTCATACTTTGAATAAACGTTCTGCAAATTAACATGGCCCTTTAATGTAATATAGTCTTGTGCATTATTTTCATAAACAATTTGTTCTATTTTATCTTTTTCTCCACCTTGACCATATATATCAAACGTTAATTTAGGAATCTCTTTTTTGGCTTTCACAACTGCTTTAGCAATCCAGTATACATGTTTCTCTTTAGCCAATCGTGATGCCGTTATCATTGAATATGGTTGTCTTTTTTTCTCTGGATGAATGAGTTTATTTAAGCTACCGACAGGAATTGTTCTAATTAATGGATTATCATGAGTATACTTAGAAAAATGTTGACTTAAAATACGATTTTGTAAATCGGTCGCAGTAATAAAGAAGTCCACAAATTTTGCATTTCTAAATTGATATTCATAGTAGTTATTCCACAATATATTATCGCCATCAGTGGCATTATTACTAAAGTGTTCTGCATGAACTACCACACCTAATTTGCTAGCACCTTTATTTTGTAATACTGCTTGGCCAATTTTTGTAGCTCTATCTAGGATCACGATATCTCTATTTGATAAATTTAATTTATTCATGAAATATGCAACAAATTCTGCTTTACTATAGAGTTGTGCATCATCAAAGACAAAGACACTTTCTTTATCATCTATATATTCCTTATATGCAATTGTTCCATCTTCATTGTAAAACTGTCTCATATATATCTTGGCATAATTTTGATAAGGGGCATAATATTCAGAAAAAACTCTTGTATAACTAAAGAAATCTTTTCTTATTAAATAGCCTTCAAGGACAAACTCCACTCTATCTACATAATTTTTATCTGGATTTTTCATATAGCACGTTGCAAATGAACTTTTATCATCATCGAAATACAATCTTTTGATTTTACCGTTATCCTCTATTTGAGTAATTTCGTTACCGATTTCACCCATTAAATCATCTAAAGTATATGTTGTTGGTGCAATTTTTATATTACTAAAATATTGATATAACCAAATTACTTCATCATCTTTAAAACCTAAGTTATCAGTCAATGTTTGGATATTTTCAGAAGATATGAAATCTAAAAAAATAAATTTTACATTTCTATCCAACTGTCTCAACAATTTAGCTCTATATGCTTGTGCATATTCAATACCACTACTTGCCCAACCTATTCCAAAATTTATATTATATACAGTCATCGTATCCCTCCTCTTGTTTTATGGGAAATAAATCATAAGATCTCCATGTTTATCAAACGTTATAATACTTAAACATAAATTTCTTATAATATTTCTCTTTAATGTAATTGTCATATCTTCATATGACTCTAATGCAACTTTATGATATTCATATATGGCATTTCTTTGACCATTTTGGCGATTATTAACACTAGCTTTTAGTTGCTGAAGATAATCGACTTGTTCAATCCATGCTATATCGATTGCTTTGATAATTGATTTTTGAATGAAACGTAATATGAAATATGGGTCTGCTGCTTTCTTTTGATTATCCCCAAATTGCTGCATAAAATGTTGTATTAAAAAATTAACAATTGATTCTTGGTTATATACATCTATTTTTTCATTATTTGTTTCAAAATTGAAAGATAAGTTTTTATAAACATAATTAATTACACCTTTTTCATCATTTATATTAAAAATTTTTAAATCTTTTCTAAAAACATCTTTTGCCAATTGCTTATAATCAAATTGGTTTTTGTTAACCATATCTAAAATAAGATTTCTTTCTTTATAAATTAAATCTCTTTGTACGCTTATACTTTTTTCAAATTCATTAGCCATTTCACGTTGAACAATTGAAGTCTCTTCTGAAACAGTTTGTGCTTTATTTACAATGTTTTTTACTCTCAATTGGAAAACTTTACTATTTTCTAAAGTTTCACTACTAGTTTGATTTAACTTGTCGTTCTCTAGAAGTTTAGATTGGCTCCACTTTTTAACAATGTAATCATCTAATGATACAAATATTTGAGATACACCAGGGTCACCTTGCCGACCAGCACGTCCTCTTAGCTGCCTATCTACACGACTATTTTCCATGTGTTCATTAATAATTACTGCTAAGCCACCAATTTCATGAACACCTTGTGCCAATTTAATATCTGTACCACGTCCTGCCATACTAGTAGCCACAGTAACTGCTGCTCTATTGCCTGCTTCTGCAATCATTTGAGCTTCTTTAGAAACATTTTGAGCAATTAATAGATTATTAGGTATATCTAATTGAAATAGATTAGTCGAAAAATATTCAGCTGCTTCTGCAGTTCTAGTTATTAAAAGAACTGGTTGACCTTTTTTGTTTTTTTCAACTACAGTATCAATGATAGCTTGATTTTTTTCTTCCATGTTCGCGAATACTCTATCTTCCAAATCTTGTCTCTGAATAGGTTTGTCTGTGGGAATCTCAACTACAATTTTCGAATATAACTCAAAAAATTCTTTTTCTCCTTGTTTGCCTGTACCAGTCATTCCAGCAAATTTGTCAAAGAGTTTAAATAGGTTTTGGAATGTAATTGTAGCCATCACACTCTTATCAATAGATAATTCAACATCTTCCTTAGCTTCAATTGCTTGGTGCAAACCTGACTGTAATTTCGTACCTGGAAGCATTCGCCCTGTAATCCTATCTATTAACACAATCTCTCCATTTGATACAAAATAATCTAAATTGTAATCAAATAGATATTTTGCTCTCAATGATAAATTGATAATACGAACCAAATCAAAATTACTTTCATCATATAAATGGTGCACTTTAAAATAGTCATTTGCTTTATCAATACCTTGTTTTTTTAGCCAAATTTCTTTTTTATTTTTATTTAGTTTAAAATGTTGACCATCTTTAAGTGTATGTATAAATTCTTTTACAATATCAAATAAATTAGATTGTAATCGTGGTGCCCCGGATATAACGAGTGGTGTTTGTGCTGCATCTAAAATGATTGAATCAACTTCATCTAAAATTGCAAACTGTAATTCAGGTAAAAATTTAGTTCGCTTGTGATCTGCTAAATTATCTGTAAGATAATCAAAGCCCAAACGACCATTTGTAGTATAAATGATGTCATGTGCATATAGTTTTTGCTTTTCACCAGCTTCATATTCATAGTCTGGAATGTCTATAAATCCCAATGATGCAGTTAAGCCTAACCATTCATATAATGGTTTCATTTCCATGCAATCTCTTTTGGCTAAGTAATCATTAGTCGTAATTAAAAATGCTCTTTTACCTGTTAATGCATTTAAATATAAGGGCATCGTTGCAGTTAGCGTTTTTCCTTCTCCGGTCTGCATTTCTGCTATATTTCCCTGATGCATTACTATAGCTCCTAGTACCTGCACATCTTTGGGGTACATACCTAATACACGATAGGCAGATTCTCTTACCACGGCATATGCTTCTGGCAAAATTTGATCTAATGTTTCTTTAGATTCCATTATTCTCTTTTTAAATTCTTGAGTTTTTGCTTTTAATTCTTCATCAGTATATTCAGAAAAAACATGACTCATGTTATTGATACTATTTAATGTTTTCTTTAGTTTTTTTAACCGCATTTTATTAATAGTATTCTCAAATTTACCTGTCATTTGGACACCTCTTTCTGAATTTTATACTATATTGTGTCTGATTTTATCAATTGTTTCACTAATATCAGTTGGTATAGTTGAATGACATTTCTCTATATGTTGGTCTTCAATAATAATTCGGTAAAATTGTAAATGCTGAAATCCAGCATTCATTAATTCAATCTTATAAGAATAGGCATCTTTTGGATATTCAAACTCACTATCATCATCTTCGATAATCATAGTTTTAATTTTTTCACCATTCTTTTTATATAAAACAATTTTAAAATACACTGATTTTTCAGGGATGACATCATAATCAAACTTAATTTTATAATTGCTCCCTTTTTTCAATAGCGGTAATGAAGGCACTTGTTTATTGGTTGTATAACTTGATAGCATGTTCCATTCATGTATCACCATTCCTGAGGGCATCAAAGAATTGTCCATGCTGACAAAATTGTTATTAAATTTTAGCTTAGATCCATACATAAAAGTACTTTTATGTACCTTTTTCCAGGTGATATCAAATCGCTTATTTTGGTTCATATTACTCTCTCCCGAAGTAATTATTTAAAATAATATGATAAAAGTTTACAAACCAACTGGTTATCGTTGCCGAGTCATCATTATGCCTACCAGGCACGCCTCGTGTCATGATATGCGTTTTGGATTCTCCTAGCACAGACATTAAATCATCAAAGGCTATATCATCATAATCATCATTTTGCATATATGCGATAGCAAAAGTTGTATTTTCAAATTCATTTTGCTTAAATTTTTCCCAAAAACGCTTATTCAAATGATTGATATTTTCCTTACTAAATGTGCCTTCTTGTGACATCAAAATGTCTAGTGCTGTTCCAAAATCATTGGGTCGTTTTAGTTTCATATTTTCAGCAATTCTACCAATATTCACTAATGGCTTACCAACAATCACAGCTCTCGGGTTTAATTGTGCACTATAGTATAATGCGCCAAATGACCCCATCGACAATCCAGATAATATCAAATCATCTTCTTTAAAATTTAAATATTCCAATGTTTCTTTAATAACTTTTTTTATGCTATTTTCATAGGTTTCAGATCCAAGATAGAAGGATCCACCTTCGATTCTAGGATCCCCAATAAGTAGAAATGGAGCATCTAGACTATTCATCATAAAATACCCTTCAAACCCTTCTAATGAACGATAACCACTAAAATATACATTTAATGGAGGCTTTAAATCGCCAGGATTGAAATAGTGTATATACTCTTCGCCATTTTCATCGTTGTAACGTTGACCACCCATTATAAATTGGCCCATCTCTGCACGAGACCACCTTTTATGGATTGCCCTAAGATGTACAACACCTGTTCCCTTTGCTTTTACTACTATAGAAATGTTTGCATCATAAGATCTTGGCATCAATTCCAAAGGCTGTTTTAAATCATCCTTTGTCAGGGTAATAACATCTTTCGTATGTTCTAATGAGCCAAATGGGATTAATCTAATTATATATTGGACATCAACATTTCCCTCTACAAAAAATTCTGGCCATAACTGTACCATCATATTCTTATCGTAAACTAAGTTTTGGTTCCAGCTAACAATTGGCGTATACGACTCTCCAAAATTTCCAGACAAAACGAGTTCCTTGTTACCAAAGTACTCAAATTCTCCTTCAAAATTAGGATTTACCTCCCCTTTAATTGGTGAGACTTTATCTCCGTATTGTTTAGTAAAAGCGCCCGCTTTTAATTTATGATGCAACTCATCTGTTGATTTATAAAATAATGGTTTAATAAATTTATATTTTACTCGAGAATCATTTTCGAATTGAAAATCCCAGTAGTTTTCATCTACATAAATCGTATATGGTTCTCCCACTATTTCAATAACTTTCATCAATTCTTGAGAATATGTTGTTTGAATAAATACTAAATCAAAGGAACCAATGTCATCTATTAAATTTTCAATTGCTTCTTCATAACCACTTTCAAATGTAAATAGTATTGGATCAAGATAATCGTTGTACACGTTTTTTTTATCATGGAAAATAGGTTCTAAATCTTCTCCACCGATTTGCAATATGTTAAATTTTCTAGCCATATAACTCTCCTTTTATCAAACGGTCCACTTCTCTTATTATCTTAGTCGAACTAAATTCATCTACTAATTTTATGGAAGATGCATAAGAATAATTCCAGTTTTTCAAACTTAGTAAGAAGTAATCTAACGCCTGTATCATATTAGATGAACTTGGTATTATTAATCCGTTTACATTAGATGTCACATAATCCGTTTCTATCATATTAATTTGAGGTACTCCTGCACTGATTGCGCTAATTTGCAGATATAAATCTGGTTCATCACCCAAATCTATAACTACTCTTAATTGTGACATTGCTCTAATTAAGTCTTCTTCAAATAAGACCGATTCAATTTTAATTATTTTTATAAATTCCATTTCTTCTTCTAACACATCAGCCATTTCTTCACTTAAAGTTCTTTGTTCTTCATTATATAATTCATTTTTTTCTTTTACTATGTCTGATAACCATTTTGGTGTTTTACTTGTTATATCTTTCATTAAAATAGTAACTCTATAGTTTTCTTTATTTTTAATATAACTATATAACTGATCTATTACAGGTTCTACTACATCTCTTGATAAATTATCTATCCAAAAACCAATATGCACATCATATAACTGAGAACTTATATTTGGAATTTTTTCAGTATCAAAGGGTGTAATTCTAGACATTTTCATGTCAATTGAATTGTTATTAACAATAAGACTACATTCTCTTTCATTTTCTTTTGTGTCAACTAAACAACTTTTTGCTGGTTGCATGGATTGAATTAAATGTGGCGTTATTTCTCTATTTCTATTTGAAAATAGAGAAAAACATAATTGATTTGCTTCAAAATAACGTGTAATTAACTGATTGTGTCTTTCATCGGAAGCAGCAATAAAATCATCTGATTGTGTTATTTGATCTTTATAAAATTTTTCAACAATCTCTTCTATTATTTCCAACATATTTAAATATTTACTATGGTCTAATAAATCTTTAACTGGGTTATTAACTAATACTTCTCCTGTTATTAAATTCTCAGTTAGAATATTTTCCCCCAATACATTTAAATAAATTTGTTCAACCTCAGTATCATTTTCATATTTAATAATTGAAGATATAAACCCTCTATCGTCAAATATCATCTTTTGTTGTTGCAATCCATTTTCATATTCATGTATATGAAGTACATATCCCTCTTGATTAAACGTAATTTGAGAATACATATTTTCACCTATAATTGTTTCTACCATAAATGGCGAATATACAAACTCTGTATCTTTAGGCCAATTCAAATCTAAATAATCAATAGCTCTAGGTAATGTGTTTGGAGCACTTTGTAACACATCAAAAACAGACCAATAATCACTTTCAAATAAATCATGTCTATGTAAAAACAACCTTAAATTAGGTGAATAATTTAATACTAGTAACTTATATTCATAACCATTTTTCTTATGCATAGACATTAAGCTAATCATGTCATCAAACTCTGTTTTATCCGGCTTATAATAGAAGGGAAGAGTATTGTCTTTCCACAATTTTTGCCCACTATACCACGCTGGTATAAAATATCTCATTGAAAATTCCTCCCTAATATTTGTCTAATATGCTTTTATATCTATCAAAATAAGAATAGGCCCTTAATGTTTCAGTTATACTTATACCAATATAAATCAACATAATAAGTTGTATTGAAAAATATATTTCTTTTGAAAGCTCTGGAACCAATAATGAACAATATAAGGGCACTGCTAAAATCAATGTAACTGTAATTGAACCAAACCAGCAAATTCTTCTCGCTTTTTTATTTAAATATCGCTCAGTTTCTTTACCAGGGCTAATACCTACAAAGTAATTTCCATTTTTTAAAAATTCTTTAGATTTCCTTTTAGTATTGATTAAAAATCTAGATAGTAAGTATCCAAAACTGATTTGTATTACAATATATACTGTAATACCTACAGGATTATCAAATCCGAAAATGTCTACATTCATTTCCTTATTCAAAAGTAATTTTCCAATTAAGTTAATAACACTATTTAACAATAGAAACAAAGATAAACTTATCATTATAGATATACTTCCTGCTGGATTTAATTTCCAAGCAATATATGAATGTGAAGTTTGTGTAGACATATTCATTATATCTTTATAATGAAGTCGATACTCTGATAATTCTATGTAGAGAAGTGTTAGCACCGCTATAACTAGTAATCCGATCACAATAAATAATGTTGCTGTTACATTTATACTAGACAATTGTTGATGAAATAAAGATTTTATTAAACTCATTAATACAATTGGCATTGGTCCTCCAATGCCATAAGTAGTATTTTGGTCAGCTAACCAGACTAATAGTAATGTCCCTGTTAATAAAACTAATACAAGTAACAGAATATTTGTGTTCTGTATTATATTATTCTGAACATAGGTATGGATAACATAGTATGCTTGTATCGTTGCTATGAGTAATGTTAATAGTCTTTCCTTTATTTGTTTTTCTGAACGAGTCTGCTTAATAACATTATCTACATCTCTATAGTTGAATAGCATGATACTAATCATTGCTGTTAACCACGGTCCTAATCCCAGTGAAAATACGTTCAATGAACTTAAATCTCCACCGACATTTGAAACAGCTAATTTAAAAAAGCTATCATGACTGGTTTTAATTGATTCATTACCAATGATAGAAATATTACTTCCAAATATGTATATAAAAAGAACGAACATTGTAAAAATAATCCTTTTGTGTAAAATCTTAAAATCTTTATTTCTTAACATTTTTTCCACCTAAAATTCTTATTTAATATGAGTGCAAAGAGGCTAAAACATAGTTGATTTACTATCACGTAAACTCAATATTATGTCTTAGCCTCTTTGTTTTACTTCATATTATCATAGATTAAAATCTATAATTATTTTTTATCTTCTTTGTTTTTACGTGATTTTTTCACTAAACCTAATCCAGCAAGTAATGAGAGAACAGCTCCCATTAATACGTTTGTATTATTAGTATCATTTCTGTTACCAGTTTCAGGAAGTTCTTTGGTCTCGTCACTGTTATCTTTGTGATCTGATTGTTGAGCTACATTAGATGAGTTTGTACTTTCACCATTTGATGCACTGTTAGAAGTTGCATTTGAAGTGATATTTGACTCACTTGTGGATGCACTCATTGAGTTTGAATCAGACACGCTTGTGCTTGTTGACACTGAGTCTGATGCACTTGTTGATGCTGAATCTGATGCACTTACTGACACTGAGTCTGATGCACTCATTGAGTTTGAATCAGACACGCTTGTGCTTGTTGACACTGAATCTGATGCACTTGTTGATGCTGAGTCGCTCGCACTTGTTGATGCTGAATCAGATGCACTCACTGACGCTGAATCTGATGCGCTTACTGATCCTGAGTCTGATGCACTCATTGAGTTTGAATCA
>NZ_KV834819.1:0-213 GCF_001837945.1 Staphylococcus sp. HMSC077D08
ATCTGAAGCTTTGAAGTAAACATCATAACGGATTTCACAAGCTTCTAGATTATCAAAAGTGATAACGCTCATATAATTTGGTAATGTCACTTCATTTTCAAATTTGACTGTGAAGGGTGGTAAACCTTCTTGAACAAACCAAGCTTTATACGCAATGATTTCCCCAGTCGGTTGGTTATTTTCAAAACGCTGTTGCGGATAAAGTTCTGTACT
>NZ_KV834820.1:0-1197 GCF_001837945.1 Staphylococcus sp. HMSC077D08
TAACATCGTTACCTTTTGTAGGACAACATTTTGTAGGCACTTATGATAGTTTTGAAAAAAAGGTAATGCAAAAGAAATGTCAAAAGGTGAGTTGGCTGCATATAAAAAAGCGAAGAAGATGTTTAATCAATTCAATATATTCACTACTGATAAAGATCTAACAGGACTTGATGATACGATAAGTGCTTTTATCAAAAAACTTAATAAAAAAGCTAAAGCTGATAAAGCATCAAAAGCGAAAAAAGGCTCTAAATCTACTAGTAAATCATCGAAAAGTGTTAAAGGGGATTCAGATGCTTCTGCCAAAAAAGGACATGGTGGCTCTGGAGGTTCGGGCAAGAAGATAAAGATACAACCGGAAGCTGTACGTGCTATTGTAAGTAATCTACGTGATCGAATACATAAATATGATGATGTACTAAGAACCATTGAGGAATATGAAAGGGAGACAAAGAAAAGCTCCCAACGCATCCTAGACAAATATGAATCTGAATTGTTGAGTGGTTCCCAT
This sequence comes from Staphylococcus sp. HMSC077D08, assembly GCF_001837945.1. Taxonomy (NCBI): domain Bacteria; kingdom Bacillati; phylum Bacillota; class Bacilli; order Caryophanales; family Staphylococcaceae; genus Staphylococcus; species Staphylococcus sp. HMSC077D08. The sequence continues at coordinate 512 of NZ_KV834820.1, forward strand.
AAATTTATAAGTCCGAATGATTTGGCCGAGTATATGGAAGCCCTAGCACAAAGAGGGTCTGTAGGGAACTTAGAATTTTATGATAATCATTTAATGGAACAAGTAACGCAAGATATACATCAAAATAAAAAAGCGTTACTACAATTTGCAGAAAAACTAGAATATGCAGCAGATAAATTTGAAGAAAAAGATTTAGAGGAAAGCGATGTATTTGGACTATTTAGTTAGGGGTGACATAGATGAGTTCGAAAGATGCAGAAAAGAAACAAAGAGAATTGGCGAGACTGGAACAATTAAAACAAGCTATGCGATCAGAAACAGAAAGTATGGTAGAGCAAGCCAAATCAGATGTAGAAACACGTAAAAACGACATTCAACAAATCATTGAAGTCATCAACAGTGCAGGGCAAGAATTAGATGAAGTATTTGAGGGCGAAGCAAGTGAAGCTGCACAAACAAATGTAACGAAATTAAAAAGTAAGAATATTGATATGAATACAGATTTTGAATTCTTAGTCGACTCATTTGAAGTATATTAAGCAAAGCCCACCCATCAGCAGAAGTGTTGGTGGGTGTTTTTACATTAAATAGAGGTCAATAACATAAATAAGCTACGGACACACCAATTTTCATTAATATAGGTGAGTGGAATGAGGAAGATGAAGAATTAGACAATGAGGTAAATA
>NZ_KV834820.1:1297-2179 GCF_001837945.1 Staphylococcus sp. HMSC077D08
AATGAAATTTAAAAGCACTAACTATTCATTAGCTTGAGTAGTTAGTGCTTTTCTGATGTTAAAACCCCAAAATTAGAGGTGGATCTGCTTCGTAGTCTTTTTTATTAAGTTTTTTCTCTTTAATTAATTCGGAAGGAGTTTTCTGTTTATCAGAAAAGGTTTTTATATATTTTTCAGTCAAATCCTTAGACTGGCCTAAATCTCCATTAAATTGATAATTTGTTTCTTTATTTAGCTTTACGTTAAAATATAAATTTTTTTTATTATTGATGTGTCCTTTTAATTCAATGCTTCCCATTGGAGTTTTTTGTATTGAATCAATTGAAGAATTTTCGTAATTACTTAAATTATTTTGAAAAAAAAGATCTATCCTTTTTTTTTGAGTATCAATATAGTGTTTTTCTGTGTTTTTATTATACATATACAATCCCCCTAAGATTAATGTTATTATACATACAAATAGGAATACAATTTTTTTATTCATACAAGTACCCTCTTTTCAAAAATAGTAAGGAGCAAATTATGGTACATACTGATCAAGACTTTAGAAACCTGTCAGAAGAAAGTTATGAAAATTATGAAATTGGAGATACAGTAAAACATGATGGTAAGACTTTTGAAATTATGGAAAAACGAGATGATACCCAAAATGGTTTAAGATCTTATGCATTTGCACCAGTTGTTAATGGAAAGCCAGACACGAATAATATTGTGATGGGTTACGCTGGTACAGGCCCTCTTAGTATGAAGATTGTATGTTATTTCACTTCAAAGGAATGATTGTTTGAATAAAAAAATAATTTTAATATTCATTGTATTAATTAGTATAGTATTAATTATAGGAGGCGTCTATTTAAAAATGAAGAATGACAAACAAAAAGA
>NZ_KV834820.1:2279-77650 GCF_001837945.1 Staphylococcus sp. HMSC077D08
ATTTAAAAATGAAGAATGACAAACAAAAAGAAAAAGAGCAACAATACTATGATGAACAAAAAGAAAGGATAACATTATATATGAAATATAATGTTAAAGATTTCAAAAGTATTGATTTTACAAGTTGCGAAAGAGATCCAATGGGAGGTTACGCAATTAAAGGTTATATTAATAATAATAAAAAATTAAGCTTTACTGCGTCTGCTTATTTAGATGAAAAAAATCAATTTGAAGGAGATTACTCAAGTACTGAAGAATTTGATAAAATAATTATTAAAAATCCTAAAACAGTTTCAGAAATAAAAAAAGAAGAGAAAAATAAAGAAAATGAAAATTAAAACTCTAGTTTTATTAATACTAGTAATTGTAATTATAGGTTCAAGTGGTTATTTAAAAATGAAGAATGACAAACAAAAAGAACAAGAAGAGAAATACTATGATAAACAAAAAGAAAGAATTACTCTTTATATGAAGTATAACGTAAAAGACTTCAAAGCTATTAAATTCACAGAAATTAAGAAGAATCCAATGGATGGATATGCAATAATAGGTTACATAAACAACGATAAAGGTAAAATTTTCACTGCACACATAGGACAATTTGATAACTATCAATTTGAAGATGTGTTATCAACAAGTTCAGAATTGGAGTCAATGATGAAGTCTAAAGAAAAATCTGTTTCAGTAATCAAAAAAGAACAATCTAAAAATTGAACGAATAAAAATTGATTACACCACTTCTCATAGTGGTGTTTTCTACGCTGAGAAACGTATTGTGATGCATCGAGTTTTATTCTTGTGTAACCTATGTTTAAAGTGTAAATATAACTGCATGAAATACGAACAACATTGCTGGTCAATCGATATTTGAAATAGGTCGCAGATTGAAACATGTTAAAGAAAATGATTTAGCACATGGAGAATTTAGCAAGTGGTTAAAAATTTAAATTTAGATTGGAATACTGATAACAGATTTATGAAGGTTTCATCAGAATTACCAAATTCTGATACGTACCACAATTTAGGTTCAAGTGCTTTATATCTTATTACAACTCTCCCCGAACCAGAACGCACCAAAGAACACATAACGTCAAATTGAGAAACTAAAACACCAGACGAGATGACTGTTCGAGAATTGCGAGAGTTAAAGAAACAACTTAAACAACGAGATGAACAAAATGCTCAACTCCAATCACAAGTGGGACAAGCACAACGCTCTGAATCAATCGCACGTAAGAAAATAGAAGATGCTGAGAAATAAACGAAAAAAGTATCCTAATAGAACTAAAATTATAAATGATGTTCTATTAGAGGGTTAAAATTAAAAGAGCCTAGCAAATCAATGCTAAGCACTTATTTTTATACTCTTAAATCAAGATATAACTTTTCTGCATATGGTAATAATTCAGGTATATAATTTCTAGCGTAGCCTTCTATAAATCTTAAAGTTTGAGAGTCTGTTATTTCGTCATATTTACCCACATTTTCAATTAATATAGATTTAAATTCTTCAATGTTCATATCATCAGTACTTTTGTTATTAGACAACCTTATAAATGCCATAAATACTTTTTCAAATTCATCTAGAGTGATACCTAAATCTAAACATAAAAGACTTATTGATTTTGTATTGTAAGGATGATGTCCTACGATTTCAGCTAGTTCTGAAACTGCTTGATATAGTAACCTTATATCATCTTTATTTTCAAACATTATTTTCACTCCTAAACAAGTAATTTAATACCTTCTTTTACTGCAACTTTAACTTGACCAGCGAGGCCTTTTTTAACGCCAGCTTCTACTAATCCTCTATACACTGCATCAGCAACTGAGTTAGCTGGGACTTTAGATAATTTTAACAAAGGTCGTAGTTCTGCATCAATTGCGTCGAAATTTTTTGAAACAGCATTTGTTGCTTTTTGATTGCCAGTAAAAGTTTTAACTACACCTACTAATTTACCTTTATTATTTAATATACCCTTAATAGCTTTTTTAGTAAGATATGTCCCACCTACATAGGTTTGTACATCTTTTTTGTTTTCATTAGTTTGTTGATTTGTCTTGTTATCTAGAGGTTGTTGAACATTGCTATTTTGCGTTTGAACTTGTTCTTCTGCACTTGCTAAAGGTGAAACACATGTTAATAAAACAGCACTTAAGACTAGTGATCCAACAGTTTTTGTGATTTTCATTATACAGTGATCTCCTTTAATAGTGAATTTGCAAAAACAAAACTTTGCAATATAAGTATAAGACTAAGCAAACATAAAAAGTTTAATAATTTGTAAGTGTCTATGTTCTATGCCTAGTAGTCTAATGTAAAAAACACTACCATTAAATGAGAGAGTATGTCATTTTAAAAAGAAGTGCCCTAAAATTCTAATTGATCATTTACAGCAAGATAGATAACACCACTTAATTGTGGCGTTTTTTACGCTGAGAAACGTACTGTGTTGCATCGAGTTTTATTCTTGTGTAACTATGTGTTTTAAGTGATTGATAAACGCTCTGTAATATTCCTACAAACATCAATTTAAGCAACATTTTGCAGAGTTTTAGAAGTGGATGAAGTAAGGTGTAAACAACATTTAGATTTTTATTTGTATATTAAATAATTTTTTTTCTATTAATATGATAGAGTTTTAATTAAGTAACTCTAAAAAAGGAGAAGAAAAATGAAAAAATTTGATGCTCATTTACATATAATAGATTATGAATATCAAATAAATGAAAATAACGGTTATATGCCACTTGAATATAAAAGCGAAGTTAATTCTTTAAATATTATAGGTGGCGCTATTGTTTCAGGATCTTTTCAAGGTTTTGACCAGTCATACTTAATTGATACATTAAATAAATTAAATGGTAATTATGTAGGAGTAACACAATTGCCTCATTCTGTTACTGATGATGAATTGATTTTTTTAAATAATCAAGGTGTTTCTGGCTTGAGGTTCAATGTAAAACGTGGTGGTTCAGAAGACTTATCAAAGCTTGAATATTTTGCAAAAAGAGTAAATGAAGTTGTTGGCTGGCATACAGAATTATATATTGATTCGAAGAAATTGTCTGATATTAAAACAACTATTAAAAAGTTACCTGCAGTTTCAATAGATCACTTAGGGCTGTCAAAAGAGGGATTACCACATATGCTTGATTTAGTTGAACAAGGTGTGAAAGTAAAGGCTACTGGCTTTAGCAGGACTGATTTAGATATTCCCAATACTTTGAGATCTATATATAATATTAATCCAGAAGCACTAATGTTTGGTACAGATTTACCATCGACCAGAGCACCATACAGGTTTAACGAGAATGATATTCAAATTATAGAAAATAATTTCACTAACGAAGAGTGTGAGAATATATTTTATAAAAATGCAACGAAGTGGTATAGGATAAAAGAAATTTAAGTTGATGTAAAATTATTGCTATTCTTTGCCCCAAATTACTTTTGTTTTTTCAATTTTACCATTTTACACACAACTGATTAGTCAATGTAAACGTTGATATGACAATACTTATAGCGATTATCATATCAATAGATAAACGGTTTAATGAACTCCCGCCGTCTCCACTATACAGAGGCTGGGACATAATTCCTAGCAAAATAGCCAGTAAATGAGTTTTCATAAATTCATTTACTGGCTTCTTTATATAATAAAAAAGAAGCGCTTTTGTAGGTTTATACTTAACAAATGCGCTTCTATATCCTTTCACAGTTAAAATTTTAGAACTTAAAATCCTTTCAATTACGCTTTAAATAACTTAGAAATTATGTACATATTTTTTAACCCTTGAATATTAACTCTACAGTAATTGGAACTCATTATAGGTGAATGTGTCCTTTTGTATATCTATAATTTTTAGGGTCTTTAGGTGGAACAAGGGCTCTACTAATATTCAGTAATCCAATTTTACCACATAACATTACGATAATAATAATAAACTCAGTCCAATTATAGTATTCGGAAGTTAAATCCATAGTGAGACCGACTGTACCGAATGCTGATACGACTTCGAAGAGTATTTTGATTAAAGGTATATTGGAATTGATTATGGTAAGTATAAACGTAACCATACCGATAAATGCAATAGAAATGAGAATAGTTACGAAAGACAACTGTATGTATCTTTCTGATATTTCTCGATTAAATATAGAGTTATTTTTTTCTTTGCGTATTGTATTAAAAATAGCGATTGTTGCAACAACAAAAGTTGTAACTTTTATACCACCTGCAGCACTCAATGGTGCACCTCCAATAAACATGAGAGCCATAAGTAATAAAGCTGTAGGTGTTTTAATGTTTCCAACGTCAATTGTGTTAAATCCTGCAGTCCTTGTTGTCACTGATTGGAAAAATGCATTTCCTATTTTTTCAATTAATCCCATGTGTAACATAGAGTTTTGATTTTCTAGTAAAAAGAAGAAAACTGTGCCTATCAAAATTAATAAACCAGTGGTCGTTAACACGAGTTTAGAGTGTAGGGATAATTTTCTAAAACTTTTGGCGTTCCACAAATCAACCACAACTAAATGCCCCAAGCCTCCCAAAATGATAAGTATTGGAATAGTGATAATGATTACCGGATCATTTGAAAAGTCGATTAAGTTGTTTTTAAAAAGGGCGAATCCTGCGTTGTTAAATGCGGAAACTGAAGTGAATAGACTTAAAAATAGACCTTTACCTATACCAAATTTTGGAATAAACGATAAACATAGACAAAGTGTACCAAATAATTCAGTGGCGATGCTGTATATGGCTAGATGTTTAATAAGTTTAATTACACCACCGGGTTCGTCAATATTCCAAGTAATCATAAATAAAATTCTATTGTTAATTGATATTTTCTTATTTAAAAAGATGAGAGTTAGCATTGCTACTGTAACAATACCTAATCCACCAATTTGTATAAGTAATAAGATAATGATTTCCCCAAAAATATTAAATTGTGTTCCGACATCAACTGGTGATAGACCAGTTACTGTGAATGCACTAGAAGCTACAAACAATGCGTCAATAAAGTTAATGGGTTTCCTTCCTGTATAGGGCAAATAGAGTAGAAAAGCACCAATTAAAGTTGTCAACAGAAATAACATAAGATAGAAATATAAAGGTTTATTTACTTTGCTCATAAATTTCCACCATTCTTTATATGAGTTATATAACAAAGATGATAATATCATAAGTGAATTTTAAAGTGTAATAACTTGTTAAAGTTTTTAAATATTTACTATTTACAGTGAGCATAAGCACGATATTAGCTTTAAAAAGATGCTTAGCCTGAATAAGTGATAATTTTTAAAATTGTAGTAGTAAGTATTCAATTAAAATACATCAAAGTAAAGTGGGGGTTAATATGCGTAGTGTAATTAAGTTGGAAAATGCATTTATATTTATAATCACAATCGCTGTTTATTTTAAATTAGAATTTTCTATATGGCTGTTTTTACTTTTACTATTAGTTCCAGATATTTTTATGTTAGGATATGTGATTAATAGAAAAACAGGTAGTTATGTCTACAATATTGGACATACGTGTATCATACCTATAATTATCGCGCTATTATATTTATACATTGATGAAAAGTTACTTTTACAGATTGCTTTAATATGGTTAGCTCATATTAGTATGGATAGAACTATGGGTTTCAGACTTAAATATTCATCAGATACTGATAAAACGACAATACAAAAGATATAATCATAGTTTTCTGAATAGATATTCCAAGTTATACAAATCAATGGTATTAACGATTTAATATAATACAGTAATGGAGAGTGATTATTAAATTTTTTGAATTACCTCATTAAATTAGAAATAAAATGCGTGATATTATTATACTTTTAACTTAATTAATGACTGTTTATAAATAAAATCCCCTAAACAATAATTATTGTCTAGGAGATTTAGCTTATAGTTTAAAAAGTTTTTGAAGTATGTTGCATCAAGGCATTAAACTCTTCATTTCTTATGTTACTTTGTGTAAGCGTAATTAAATGATTATCTAAATCTTTAATTGTCATTTCAATAGAATTCCATGGTTTTTCTTCAAGGTCTTCCACGATATATTGAGAAGATATTCGTTGTTTTAAAATTCGTATATTTGGTACAAGTATATTTGTATAAACTGCATTACCGACCTCAAACTGCTTGCCAGAAATTAACATTATATCTTGATATTTTGCTAATCGTAAATGTTCCATTAAAATTTGATTTTGTTCATTTTTAAATTTAAAAATACTTTTAAAACCTAAATTCTCTTGATACCATTCTGATGATTTCTCTATGTCGTTAACTAACATTTTATTAAACATAGGCATACTATATAATTCCATAGTTAATCCTCCTTTATTGGTAAGATCAACTTTAATCTATAACGTAACGTCAATGTCAAGGACGATAAAACAAATGAAGTCGATAATATCAACTGTTAATTTTAGTCTGATTCTAGAAGGCATTGTTGAAGTATCTTAAGTGATATTTTCAATGCGATTATTTTAATAAATGTAGTTATGAGCAAACCATGATGGTTATATCTTTAAACATTAAAAGTTGGTATTAAAGGTAAGACATATATAGTGACTAAAATAGTAATAAATAATATCGTGTATGTTGAGATGATTAAATAAAAAAGAGCTATACATTAAATAATAGATTTTATCCGTCTATACATAAAACGTTGGCCCTTATCTTTCGCTCAATTAAAAAAATTACGCTTGTTGGTAAGTGTAGTTGGTTGAGATAACTATATGCCTAAATAGTGTTTAGATATATAATGAACGAGATATCCCATTAAGCATAATACACCGAGTGATATAAAAACTGCAGAAAAATTTCTGCAATGACTTTTATAAGATAATCCTTGATTTTGTGCTAAAAAGAAACTAAAAATATATAGTCCGATTCCTATTATAAAAAAGCCTATAATTACGTATAACATATAAACCTCTTTCTATTTAGTTGAACTAAATGTAAATTTTTAATTTTTGTAATAATTATTTGCATCTAGAACTTTCTGTGCGTCATCTCCTTCGTAATTACCATTGAGAATTTCGTCACGAATTTGTCTCTTACTAGAAGATAGTCCATTCCTAGTATTATTTATCCATTCTTGATTTGGCATGTTCATATATTTGTTATTTGGCGTGTACTCAGGTTGTTATTGCAAATTGTTGAAATGGTATTTGAATTTTGATTATATTGAGTATCTTTAGAATTATTACTTTCATCAATAGCTTGTTCTTGAGTTTGAATTGTATTTTGAGAGCTTTTAAGAATCATAAATCACTGTAGTAATGTTCAATGAACTTATTCATTGTAATTCTTAAGCTTGAGATGCTTTGTTTTTACTTTGACTTCTCATTTCAATATTTTTTCTGAGCTATATTTGGAGTTTAGACCACATGCCGTTAAGAATAGTGATATTGATAAGAAAAACAACTAATGCTTTAACTTTCATTAGTAATTTCTCCAAATACTAAATTTATATAACTATTAATTTGAACAGCGAAACGAAAATAACAAACGTATTCCATATTTATTCTTATATAAAACACAGTATACAATGTAAATTTATAACCGACAATATTAGGATTAATTGCTACTGTATTATAGAGAATATAAAATGTTGTCATTAACATATGATTTAAAAAATAGTATGATTGTTTATTACTATATGTAATAAGGGGAATGTGAAATCATGAAAGTATCAATACTATATTGTCTATAACGTTAGGAAATAAAAAAGTTCCAAATGAATACAAAAATGCAATTCTTTTGGAACTTTGTGTCTCATTAATTAATTATTTAGTTGAATATTATAGAAATACCTTCTGACCATTTCTATAACCATCATCCAAACAATGTGTCCGAAAAATTCTGATAGGTGTTCTGAAAATGGTTGATTAAAAGCATTAGGTACGACATGCATCATCGGCATTAAGATTAAATGAAAAACGATCCAAATAACTATACCAAATAAAGCACCATAACCTAATGTGATTTTTGTATATTTCTTTGCGATATAAATATAGATGATTGCAATAGCGATAGAAAAACTATAGTGTACGATAAAACTTATCCAAGGTAATGCATGCTCAGAAAAATTGTATGTGAGATGGGTTATATCTGACGGAATACCTAGTAATTGTAAGAGTTGTTGAGGTGGGTTAGTGGCATCTCTACTAGGTGTTCGGGGTGGGAACATTACCTCCCAACCTAGTTTGACTACACCAGATAAAAGTCCTGCTATTATGCCAGCTATTAGTAGTTTAAACCTACTCTGATTTTTTTGATGATTCATTTTGCATGTCTCCTTATGTTCCTCATTTATATTTAAACACCATTAGCGTTGTTAAAAAGAGAAACTTTAATAGAATTCAACCTAATTATATTACTTTTATGTCCTTTAAATGTTTAAATAATATGAACTTTAATTTAAAGGAAATGTTAGTTTTATAACATATTAAAAAATTGAGTTATAAAAAGTTAGAGAAGTTACAAACGAATACTCATTTAAGTTATTTAAATGAGATTAAGGGTATAATAACTTTAAAATTAAACAGATGTAAAAAGATGGAGGAAAAACATGGAAAATAAACCTGATTATTTTCACCACATTGAACATAGAAAGTTTCAAAGTAGCTCAAAAATTACATTATGGTTATCTTTAGTTATTACTATGATATTCACTGTAGTTGAGTTAGTAGGAGGTATTGTGTCAAATTCACTAGCGTTACTCTCTGACTCATTTCACATGCTAAGTGATGTTCTAGCATTAGGTTTATCAATGGTAGCGATTTATTTCTCGAGCAAGCCGCCTACAAAGAACTATACATATGGTTTTTTACGCTTGGAAATTATCGTAGCTTTTCTCAATGGCTTAGCACTTATTGTTATTTCACTAGGAATTATGTATGAGGGTATCATGAGAATTATACACCCTAGACCTGTTGAAAGTGGCATTATGATTCTAATTGCGTTTATTGGTTTAATTGCCAATATCGTATTGACCATCATTTTAATGATTTCTCTAAAAAAAGAGAATAATATTAATATTCAAAGTGCATTATGGCATTTCATTGGTGATTTATTAAATTCTTTAGGTATTATTGTGGCGTTTGTGTTGATTCATTTTACTGGATGGAACATTGTTGACCCAATTATTAGTATTCTCATTTCATTGATTATTTTAAGAGGAGGATACAAAATTATTAAAAATGCTTCAAAAGTTCTGATGGAGCGTGTGCCGGATCGATATGATGCAGATGAAATTATGGGAGCAATGAAAGATGTTGAAGGCGTGATAGATATTCATGAATTCCATTTATGGAGTGTTACAACGAATCAAAGTTCTTTAAGTGCACATGTTGTACTAAGTGATGACTACATTAAATCGCCTTATGCTACAATAAATAAAGTTTCGGATTTGTTAAAAACACAATACGGTTTAGAACATGTAACACTTCAAATTGAAAATATAAACCTCAATCATTTAGATGAGGATTATTTCAAACAACTTCAAGAATAGGGGAGTAGTATTTTACTGATTAAGAGTTTTTTTGCATAAATAATGTGTATGAAAAAGTTACTTACACTCTAGTTATATAACTTTATCTTAATGAATTAAAAGGACTCCCAAATAAAGTTTGATGAGCATTATTTTATAGCCATTGGATACTAAATTTTATTATTCAAGTTTTATCTTTATGTCTTTTTGTGATGAAACTTGATAACGTTTGTAGAAATATTTTCACTAATTCTATTAATAATTCTGCCGTTATGACTATAGTTCTACTTCATTTTTCAGTGTGCTTTTTTGAAGTTGAATTTTGAATAGTATTGATTGAGCTATGTTCAGCGTCAGACAATCATTAACGTAAAAAACCCCTCTAACAGGAGGGGCGGAGTAGAGAATAGTTTAATATTATTCGTTTTCGTTATTACCGAATAAACCTTTGATGAAAGAGATAACTTTTTTAACTAAGTTAATGATGAACATGTGACTCACCTCCTATGTATTTGTTAACTAAATTATAGTATTGAACTAAAGTAATTGGGTTTCTAGTTCTAAAGTAATCAAAAAATATTCTTAAGTGTAAAATAATTTCAAAAACAAAATAACTTTGAATTCTTTTCTGTTTCGAAAAATATGATATAATTTATGTATTTTATAATTATTATATGTTTGATAAGGATTAATGTTTTAAAAGTAGGGAAAGAAAAAATTCTTGAAGAATTGTATTTCTTTCCCTAACTTTTTAACATGTAGAACATTCAAGTAAAATTCAATACGTTATGTCCTAACAGTTGAAAATGATTGATATAAATGTGTTTGTAATGTAGTCGTGTGAGATAAAATGCCTAAAGGTTTAATTATTAATTGTTCTCTTAAAGGCTTTGATTATTTTTCATCAGTTTTAAAAACATCTTTAAAAAATTGAACACCTTTATTTAATAAATCAAAAATAAACATGAAGTACACCTCCAATTCAATTGATTACAGTTACATTGTATTTGATTTATTTGATTAAAAGTTTAAGTTTGCGTAAATAGTAATATTAATTGCCACGCTGTTAAAAAAATAAATGTAAGAAAATAATATAGTTCTTAATCGTTAAATGTATTTATGATTTTATGAAAAGCTCATTTTGATTCTGAGTTTTAATAAACTATTAATCTGTACAATACCTTATTTATATAGCTTTTGACATTATTGAGAGTTCTAAAATTTATAAAATATAGAAAATACTTTACTTTTCCAAAAATAAGCGTATAGTAGTGATTAAGTAATAAAGTACGTGAAGTTGATTGTGGAATTATTTTTATAGAATATTCTCTTTTAATTAATGGATTTGTTACAAATATTTAGTGCAAAAGCACGTGGAGGTATTCTATATGAATAACGGTACAGTTAAATGGTTTAATGCAGAAAAAGGGTTTGGTTTCATCGAAAGAGAAAATGGCGGAGATGTATTCGTGCATTTCTCAGCAATCGTTGAGGATGGTTATAAATCTTTAGAAGAAGGCCAAAGCGTTGAATTCGATATTGTCGAAGGAGAACGTGGAGAACAAGCTGCAAACGTTGTTAAGATGTAATAATTATATATCTTTACTAAGTCTAGGACAGAAATAACTGTCTTAGGCTTTTTTTGTTGATAATTAAATTAATATTCAGTCCTTTAGTCAGATCTTCAACTGGTAGTTCGAATATCAATTTGTTATGTCTATAAAACATCTCTATTAAAATTCTCTATATAGCTTTCCACGTTGCATTTTATAGAATTTCTTGTGTGTAATTCTTTTTTTATTGTTGATTTATACTTATTAATATACTTTTTTTGGTTTTGTTTTAGAGCAAGTTTATCTATGATGATGATTGATGTATACCATAAGATCATAAAATTAAATAAAAGATAGCAATGAAAAGTGTAGTTGTTTTATAACGATTACTATATTTTAAATGTTAATTCTATTATATTTGTAGTAAAAACCTTTTTGAAATAAAAAAACGCCAATGCAGTTACTTTAATAATGACGAAAATTAAAGTCTGCACGGCGATAACAAGAAGTAATGTTAAACACTCACAGAGTGTAACATGTATAGGTTATCACAAAAATATATTTATATCTAACTAAATTGCTCTAAAGTGATGTGCTTTTTAAAAATCTTCTAAATAATAATTGAAACAATTATAAATTAAATAGTTACTTACTTTAAATTGACTGTGACGATCGATCAAACACACTAATCTCTTTCTCATGTATAGAAACAACAAGTGTGTGGTCATAAATTTGAATGTAATCTGTATTTAAGGCATTAAATTCAGCAAGTATTTTAAAAGAACCATTTCGCAATGGTTCTATAATCGAAATATCATCATGATTGTTTTGAATAATCAATTGTCGTTTGGAGTGATTGTTAATTGTCCAGTCTTTCATATTCATCACCTTACTTGTAATTTTTTAACCAAAGCTACGCTCAATTTCTGTAAAAGCTTTTGTTGTAACCTGAATATTATATATTTTGTTATCTTCAACCTCGCCATCTAAGTAACCTTCATTTATTAAGACTTTACAGTTATGAATGAAATCTTCATATTTTCTATCACAAAAATAATCATCTTGTGCCGTTACAGAATCTTTAAAATGATTAGCTTCTTCTTCTGGTTGCCCCGCATTAGACCTTTCCATATATAATTTATAAAATTTAGCTATTGTATATTTTTGTTCTTTTGTAAGGTTTTCCATCAAAATCTGCCTCCGACTATATTAAATAAATATTATTCCACTTATTAGATTTTAAGTAAGTGCAATTTTTTTAAGCATTACAATATTTATTTTAAAATTTAATTTACCTTTTCGATACCTTTTTGCACTGCGTTCGCAAATTTGTAAAAATCTTTAGTATATTTATCTGAATCACTACGTGTATGTCGATCTAATTTATAATGTTTGAAAAACTGTTTTCGCAATGCAGTCGTGAGTTCTAATTGGACACCTGAATTAGATTCATTTTTATTAGCTATATTATCTGATGACTTTGCATCGATTCTGTTAGGACTTTCTTTTACAGTAAAGTCTTTTTTACGCAATTCTTTTGCGATAGAGTGAGACATCTCTTTATCTTTACCTCCGATATAAACAATAGGGTCATCTCCAGAGAATCCATGTATAGATAATGTTTCTTTAGTGTTTTTAAGTAACTTATCTAATATAGGTTCGTTAAAATGAGTGGATGTTACATGTAGTTGATCGTTATTAGATTTTCGAAGACCTTCAAAGGTATAAAAATTATATTTTCCAACATTGGAAATACGTCGTGCAATTTCAGTCGTACCAGGTTCGATACCTCCACCGTGAATTGCAGTGACTAAAATATCCTTATTTTTACGGTGTTTTGTTTTAATACGCCAATCTTTATTTTTTATCGTATCTTTTTTTAATTCAGTAAAATCTGCGTATCTATCCGTAGAATGAGAACGGTTTGTCTTTAAAGTATTAAAAAGTATTACAACAACAACACAAATTGCGATAATAACGATTGTCAAAATAATATAATATAATCTCGAATGCTGATTGTCTTTGTTTCTCATAGTAACTCCTTTTTTATATAAACAATAAATATTCTTAAATATTTAATAAGGTTATAAATTTAATTCCATTTAATTATTATATACTAAATTTTTACTATATATTTTCTATACCCATTTTGAATGGATACTAATTAATAAAATAAAAGAATTCAAAATCTTCACATTGTTTTAACAATAATGTGGTAATTTATAGTAAAGGGATGTGATGGTGTGATGAATAAAAATCTATTAAAAAAATACTTGAATGATGATAGTTTCAAAGCAGTTGTCGTTGTTATTGGGAATAAGAGAATTGTATTAGAGAATGATATTCATGTTGATTATGAAAACGAAGTTATTATTTATCCATGTAAAAATTGTACACGTATTATACCGTTTAGTTCAATTTCCTATTTAGAACTTATTGATAAGCAAGACCAATTTATTAACTTTTTTAAAGAAGGATGACTATAAATCCCAATGGTAATGTGAAAACGGAATAAGTTCACGTTACCATCGGGATTTTTAATATGTTTTTACTAATTTTAATTTATATTCATCTGTAAAATTATCTGTTAGCGCATAGGGTGAAATAATATATAAACCGTGATCACTTACGGAATTTTTGTCTACCCCGTATTTATATGCTTGATATATAATTTTAGTGCAATATGTAAATGTTTTGCTTTTTAAGTTGAGTGTAACAAGATATTCGCTATCACTGTTCTCATAATGATTCTTTGCCCATTGAGCTGCTTTTGATCCAGCGTTAGGGTGTGAACATCTATAGACTTTTATCCATTCATTTTTACCTTTTCCATATCTGTCACGATAAGATTCAAAATCTTCCGTTAATGGTTTATCCCCGGGGCCTTCAATTTGAAGTACAGTGTCATGATCAATTGCCAAACTACAGTGACCAAAAAAACCATTTAAAACAGGACCTTTTGTAATAATAATATCACCTGGTTTTAGCTGAAAACTTTTATTATCATTTGCAAAACTTTGGTTGGTAAATAACATGAGACTAAAAATAAAAAATATAAATGTTAAGTATATGCTTTTAGATGTTAATTTCATATATTTATAGAAGCTCCTTAAATGTTTCATAAAGCTAGTTACAAAAATAATTGATTTACATCAAATATAATTTAGTAAATCATAATCACGCTATTAAAAAGCATCTCAAAAAGAATACATTGTTTATCTTTTTGAGATGCATAATATAGTATAATGCCTTTTCACTAGAAGTGATTCTATTTCTACATATTATAAAATTCCGAATATAAAAGTATAAATTAAGATGGCAAAACCAAAGATTAAGAAAATTACAGTAAAACCTAGATAAGATTCTTTTCGTTCTTCTCTTTTAGTTTTAAGCATTGTTACCAATAATATCGTTCCTGCGATGATAAATAAGATAGAAAGCCACAGCAAAATTTGGAAATGTAAGCTCATTGATACCCCTCCCTAATCAAAAATTTAGACAAATTCATAAAAAATCGGATAAATATAATATAGTGCTAAGATAATGTTGATAAAAAATAATATTTCACTGAATAAATCACTATAGATAATTACTAAGGTCAAGCTTGAAAAAAGAGCAAAGCCACAAATTGCTAAACCAGGTATTAACCATAACTTATAATCAATATTTGCGTTATAGGTTATGAGAATGTTAAATGTAAAAAATAAAATGGTGAATATCAAGTTGAATACATTTGCTTTGTTTAATTTCATAGGTGTTACACCTCATTAGATACTGCTTGATAGAACTAAGTTATTTATATACTATAATATCATTTATTTCATACAGGTAAATATATTACCTTTAATAAAAAATATTTTATTTGAGACATACACATTATCGACGTTCTTATGGTGAAAAATTTAGTAATACTTTATAATATATATGAATCGATATAATGTTATAGTTGTTTTTAAACCTTTAACAATTGTAATTTCATCACAAGAGACATAATAAATGAAAATTATCATTATTAACAAAAAAGTTTATGTAAATAGTGCAAAAAAGAACTTTTTGCACATAAAAAAATCGAGTAATTTGGTATGATTAATAGGTGAAAGTATATAAGTAGGTGACTTAAGTGTTTTAACACTTTAAAAAGGGGCTGAAATCAAATGTCTTTTTATGATTTTATTTTAGGATTTATCAATGACGATACACCACTAGGCCATTTAGCACAATACATTTTAAATGATGCTGGTTTCCCAAAGGAAGAGAAAAACAATAATTCTATAAGAACTTATGTGCTTCTTAATTATAATGATCGTCAGTTAATCGAAAGTACAAATCGTGCAATTAGTTTATATCAATTAATTTGAATAATACCAGTTATGGGTCTTAAGCGCATTCCAAACATCTTTAGTTTTAAAGTTTATTTCATTATTACGAACACAAAACGGCTCGATAACATTTTGATCTAACCAAGTATTAATTAATTCTTTAGGTACACCATCAAGTAGCATATCTGTTTTGCTTATAATTAAACATTCCCAATCTAAAGAAATTGAATTAGGATTGACATAGTTACATTGACTATGAGCAGACATTATTAATCCTCCTTTATTACATGTAAATCTAATGTTAAGTTATACCCTAAACAAATTTTATTAAACAATCAGCTTTTAAATTGTAAGATTTCTAACTTTTTAAATCATTGGTTTACTTTGTAATTTGGCAGTGATTAAATAAAAGTGTCATAAAAAATGATCGGTGTATAATTTGGTGAATATATTAAATAATGATTGTAGAGGTGTTTACAGTTGGTTAAAACATTATATCTAATGAGACATGGTCAAACAGTATTTAACTTAAAAGGTAAAATACAAGGGGCTAGTGACTCACCTTTGACTGCTTTAGGTGTACAACAAGCGAATGCAGCACAACAATATTTTAAAACGAAAAATATTCATTTTGACTATCTTTATTCATCACCACAACAAAGAGCACGTGACACGTTAGAGAACACTGTGCCAAACCAACAATATTGGTGTGTAAAAGATCTTAAAGAGTGGGGATTTGGATTATTTGAAGGGGAAAGTATCGAGTTATTAAGAGCTATTAAACAACCTAAATATTTGTATGGTGATGCTGTTGTACCATTTGAAGGAGAATCAAGATCTGAAGTTGAACAAAGGGTTAATCGAGCACTCTATGAAATGATGGATACAACAGATGGAGAGACGATTCTAGCAGTGAGTCATGGTAGCACAATTGGTTTATTTGTAAGAAATATATTAGGGTATGATAGGGGAAGTAAATTTGAAATAGGAAATTGTAACATTGTAAAATTTGAATACGATGGAGAAGAATTTATATTTAAAGATATAATTAATCCCATTAAAAAATAGTTTATTTACAAGATAGTTTTAATAATATGCGTACGTTAATTGTTCAATAACTACAGAAAAATTAACATAGCCTCAAATGATTTGTGTAATTTCATTGGAGGCTAAATTTTTAAACTTTTTGTATATGGGAATCACTTAAATAATATATGTTTTGAGTTACTGATTTTTGAAGTAGTCATTTTAAATATCCATATAAACTCATCATCAAAAAGTACTATTTCCATGTATGGACTTAATAATGAAAATGTTTAAAAGGTAAATATAAGTATTTTATTCTGATGACTCAGTTGTTGAATAAATGAGCCAATTTTCGTCAAAATATTCATCGCCAATTTTGCTAGCGTTTTTTTCAAAAGCAAGATTTTCGAAACCTATAGAACTAAAAAACACTTTAGCACTTATATTATTTGATGCAATAGCAATCATCAATGTTTCAATGTTATGTTCTTTAGCGTATTGAATAATATGATTAATTAATTCTCGGTTAACAATTTCATCATTATTTTTAACAAAATTATTTTCAAGAATAGCTTTGTGGCATTTACCTACATAATTCATTTGTTTTAAAGTACATGTTGCAACAAGTTCATCATCTTCAAAAGCACCAAATATATTCCAATAATCAGTATGATTAGACAGGATAGTTTTGAGTCTATCAATGCCAACATTTTCTAAATAGTAACGATCCCATTCATAGTTATGGTGACCAAATTTCATTAATTCAATATAGGAATCCAAATCGTTTTGATTCAATAAACGGATATTGTTCATGGTGACCTCCCATTAAAAGAAATAACATAAATAAAAAATGATTTTTGAAATTAAGACTTATTAAATACATAATAAAAGAATTATTAAAAATACGCAATAATCGTTTTGTTACCATAAAAAACATTATTAACAATATATTTAAAAATCGTTTTTAAAATCCATTTTATATTTTTGGCAATTGAGAAATGATAACTTTGAAATGAATTTATCACATTTTATTTTATCAATATTTTGAAAAAACGAAAGGTATATTTTGAATCTTTACAAAAAATTATTGAAAAGTATGTTATAAATACTAATTAAATAAGCAAGATTGATAACATAAGAAATTTAAAAAGTAATAAAAAACACCCACAATTTGATAGCACAAATTGTGGGTGAAGAATATAATTAATCGATAAAATATTATTCTACTACTTCAACATTTAAGTTTACATCGATATTGCCACGTGTAGCTTTAGAATACGGACAAAAGTCGTGCGCATCTTGTAAATATTTTTCAGCATCTTCTTGTGATAAAACATTTTTAACTTTTGCATGAATATCAACGCTAAGTTTTGGGCTTTCAGCATCTGGATCATCTTCCAAGCGTACTGTTAACGTTACTTCAGGTTCAGCATCGCGCACTTTATTTTGTTTTAAAATTAAATCAAATGCACCATTAAAGCATGAAGCGTAACCTGCAGCAAATAATTGTTCTGGATTAGTCGCTTTACCGTCAGCTTGTTGTGGTGGTAATACATCTACATTTATTGCGTTATCGTCAGTATGGACATGACCTTTACGTCCACCTACGTTAGTTGCTTTAGTTTCATATTGAACTGCCATCATTATTACCTCCTCAAAATGTATGTATTTTATTGATACCCAACAGTAGGTGAACTTAATCATTCATTTGAAATTTTAATAATAAGTTTAGAGATATTTGTATGAATGAAAGAAAATCATATAAAATAAAATTACTATAGTGTACGAAATGAGGGATAGAATGACCCATGTAGATATCGCGGCGACAATTGCACCAGAAGAAAAGCTTTCTAAAACTTTACTCAATGATATAAAAATAAACGAGAAATCAATAGATATCGTTGAATTGCGCATTGACCAATGGCCATCCTTTAATAAGGCATTATTAAAGGAAGTGATTAAGCAATTAAAAATATTCCATTTGAAAATATTAGTAACATATAGAACTTCAATTCAAGGGGGGAAAGGAGCTGTAAATGAGCAAGAGTATTTAAATATATTAGGTGAATTAATCGAGTGCCCACAATTTGATATGATTGATATTGAGTGGAGCAGTGCCGTCAATATTGAAAAATATATGCTTCTTGTTCAACGTGCACAACAAAAAGGGCTTGAAGTTGTTCTTTCGCATCATAATTTTCAAGAAACACCGGCTTTAGATGAACTTAAATTTATTTACTTTAAAATGCAAAAGCTCAATCCTGATTATTTAAAGCTTGCGGTTATGCCTAAAAGTCAAGAGGACGTGTTACATTTATTAGAAGCCATGTCACTGACAGCGAAGCACACATCATGCCGAATTGTCGGTATATCGATGTCTAGTTTGGGTAAAGTCAGCCGAATTGCTCAAGGCGTATTTGGTGGAACGCTGTCTTATGGTTGCATAGAAGAACCACAAGCACCGGGACAGATACATGTCTCTAAGTTAAAATCCTTGGTTTCATTTTATGAGGATTAACTTGTAAGTTTGAATTCAATAACAATGTATCTTATAATTGATAATGGTTATCATGTATAAAATAAAGGGAGCGAAATACATTGGAATTACAAGAAGCTATATCTAATCGTAGAAGCGTCAAAAAATTTAAACACGATATGGTGGTTGATGATCAAACGGTTTACGATGCAATATATAAAGCTGCTGACGCTCCAAATCATGGTATGAGAGAACCATGGAGATTGGTTCATATTTCAAAAGATAAACTCGGTGATTTTAGTAGGGATATCACAAGATTTGCTTTTCCAGATAGTCCTGAAAAGCGAGAGAATCACTTTCATGCAGTAACAAATTTGGGTGGCATGTTGTTGTTGATTTTAAAAGATGATCCAAGACAACGTCAAAGTCGTGAAAATTATTTTGCATTTGGAGCGTTTGCTCAAAATTTAATGTTACTTTTATACGAAGCGGGCATTGGTACTTGTTGGAAGTCGCCACAATATATCTTTGATCCTAAAATACGAAAAGTCTTAGGTGTAAAAGATAATGAAATATTAGCAGGATTTTTGTATCTTACTGATTTAGAAGAAGTACCAACTAAGGCTAAACGTAAAAATAAAAATCTTATTACCGAATTTGAATAAATCATCCGTGATATTGAGCGTGTATTAAAAATAGGTGAGATGTAATTTGTGTTTATCGTTTCACCGTGACAATGAGTAACAGAGTTGAAAACAGAAGTATTTACTTTAGTTACTGACGAATAATACAAGAAAAACCTGAGACGTTTGATAATGTCTCAGGTTTTTTGGTTAAATATTATTGATCTAAATGTTCAGACAAGAATGATTCAACTTGTTCAGGTGATTTAGCATTTGCTGAATGCAAGTGGGCTAATTTTTCACCATTTTGGAATATTAAAATACTTGGGATACCCATAACATCATTTTCAGTTGTTACATCTTCTAATTCGTCACGATCGACCACATACCATTGATAATTATTATATTTTTCAACAATCGGATCTATCCACATATCCATCGCTTTACAATCTGGACACCAGTCGGCTTCAAACTTGATAATTACTGGATCGGTACTATCAATAGTAGAATTAAATTCTTCAGTTTGATGAATATTTTTCATCACTATCTACTCCTTTTTGTAATTTGGTAAACTTATTATAACGAATGACTGCACATTAACAAAAATATTAGCTTGAAAATTAAAGCGTTCAATTAAATATCATGATATATTTAAGTTAATAGAGAGAAGGAGGTAAAAGGTAATTGATTAAATTTTATCAGTATCCCAAATGTACAACGTGCAAAAAAGCTGCAAAGTTTTTAGATGAGCACGATGTGAATTTTGAATCTATTGATATTGTTCAACATACACCGACTAAAAAAGAATTCAAAGATATCGTAGATAAAACGGGTGTGAATATTAATAAGTTGTTTAATACACATGGTATCAAATATCGCGAATTAAATTTAAAAGAGAAACTTAAAAATATGTCTGATGATGAAAAACTAGAACTACTTGCTTCAGATGGAATGTTGGTTAAACGTCCATTAGCTATCTCTGGTAACCATTTGACTTTAGGATTTAAAGAAAATGAGTATCAACACCAATGGTTATAGGTGTGATATTAAATTAGAGAAAGTGAACATTAATAAAAAAATATAAATTAAAATGGTGTTTTGTATATTTAAAAACGAATTTTAATTCATTTATTCTTTGTAATAATAGTTGAATGAATAATATGTGTGTGGCATCATTAAATTGTAATTAAATTAATCAGGAGGGGATTTTCGTGGCAGTACCGAGCGAATTTAAATATTCTAAAGAGCATGAGTGGGTTAAAATTGAAAATAATGTAGCAACAATTGGTATTACAGAATACGCACAAAACGAATTAGGTGATATCGTATTTGTTGAGCTACCTGAAACTGAAGATGAATTAAATGAAGGTGACACATTCGGTAGTGTTGAATCAGTAAAAACAGTATCAGAGTTGTATGCGCCAATTTCTGGGAAAATTGTTGAAGTTAATGAAGAATTGGAAGATAGCCCAGAATTTGTAAATGAATCACCATACGAAAAAGCATGGATGGTTAAAATTGAAATTAGTGACGATAGTCAATTAGAAGAATTATTATCAGCAGATCAATACTCAGAAATGATTGGTGAATAATGATTACAAACTCCTCGATTAGATTTAATCAAGGAGTTTTTTTAGAAGAAATAACTTTAATCAGAAACGTAAGCCAAGGTTCATGCATGAGTGACACTAACAATTGAAAATTGCAGTAAAAAAGAGGAACGTTTGAGCAAGGCTCAAGCATAAGTGACACTAGCAATTGAAAATTGTAGTGTCACTAAATGTTTAGGTTTTGGGGATTTTGTGAATGATGATAGTGACAGTTACTTTGACGCTTAGAAGGTGGATTGACATGGCTATTGTAAATAAGGTTATTATTGTCGAAGGTAAATCGGATAAGAAGAGAGTACAACAAGTGATCGCTGAACCTGTAAACATCATTTGTACACATGGCACTATGAGTATAGATAAGATAGACAACATGATAGAAACACTTTATGACAAACAAGTTTATGTTCTTGCCGATTCTGATGATGAGGGTGAAAAAATTAGAAAATGGTTTAAACGTTATTTAAGCGAAAGTGAACATATTTATGTTGATAAAACGTTTTGTGAAGTTGCTAAGTGCCCCAAAAATTATTTAGCACATGTATTAAGTAGATATGGTTTTAATGTAAAAAAAGAAAAGAAACTTATGAATAATTTAAAAACTGAAAGGCTAGTTTTAGTAAATGAATAAATTGAAGGATATTGAAGACATAACTGTTAATTTTAATAAAGATAAACATCTCATATTTGGTTATACACCAATGTGTGGAACATGTAAGATTTCTGAAAGGATGTTGGATATTTCTAATGAAATCTTACAATTGCCAATAAAAAAAATAGATCTTAATTTTCATCCTGAATGGAGTAAAGAGAAACAAATTATGTCTGTTCCTGTATTGCTGCTTATGCGTAGAGATGAAGAGATAAAAAGAATCTATGCATTTCAGTCAGTTACTTATTTGTTAGAAAATTTAAAATAATTATTGACGAAACATTAGTACGATGGTAGGATTAATACAAATTAAATAATGCTTTAACTCTTATCGAGAGAGGTGGAGGGATGTGCCCTAAGAAGCCCGGCAACCGTCTAAAATAGAAATGGTGCCAATTCACATAAAGTATAACTTTAGAAGATGAGAGAAAGAACATTTCAACAAATGCTTTCTCAAATTTTCTAAAAATTGAGAAAGCATTTTTAATTTGATTACTAAGCAACAGAAGGAGGCTATTAACGTGATTAAGCTAAACCAAATTGTTAAACGCTATCATACCAAGGACAAAGATGTTCTTGCTGTTGATCACGTTGATTTAAACATTGAATCCGGCTCTATTTTTGGTGTGATTGGTTTCTCAGGAGCTGGTAAAAGTACGCTCATAAGAATGTTTAACAACTTAGAATCTCCAACGTCAGGTGAAATCATTATAGATGGAGACAATATAAGTCAATTATCTAAATCACAGTTACGAAAAAAACGACAAAAGGTGAGTATGATTTTTCAACATTTTAACTTGCTATGGTCAAGAAATGTATTGAAAAATGTAACATTTCCATTAGAAATTGCTGGCGTTCCAAGTGGTCGAGCTAAACAAAAAGCATTGGAACTTATTGAACTTGTCGGTCTAAAAGGTCGAGAAAGTGCGTATCCGTCTGAATTATCAGGCGGACAAAAACAAAGAGTGGGTATTGCGAGAGCATTAGCTAATGATCCAGATGTATTGTTATGTGATGAGGCGACAAGTGCATTAGATCCACAAACTACAGATGAAATTCTAGATTTATTATTGAAGGTAAGGGAACAACAAAATCTAACTATTGTACTTATAACACATGAAATGCATGTTATACGAAGAATTTGTGATGAAGTTGCTGTAATGGAAAACGGTAAAGTTATTGAACAAGGAGCGGTAAGTAAAGTATTTGAGAATCCACAACATGAAGTAACGAAACGTTTTGTGAAAGATGATTTAAACGATGATTTTGAAGATTCTTTAGAGTATTTGGAGCCATTAGATCATGATGCATATATTGTGAGGTTAAACTTTACTGGTGATAATACGACTGAGCCTATCATATCTTATATGACGAAGACACATAACATAGATGTGAATATTCTTGAAGCGGATATTAAGAATACTAAAAACGGTTCGCTTGGATTTTTAGTTATTCACATACCACATATAAGTGAGGAACATTTCAAGCAATTTAAACATAATCTTCACGAACAACACGTTAATGTGGAGGTGCTAAGACATGGGTAAATCTTACGGTGAAATATTTCATGAAATGGTGACAATGCCGAATGTTCAGTGGCCAGAGGTTTGGCAAGCAATTTTAGAAACTCTATATATGACTGTTGTTTCGACACTTTTTGCATTTGTCTTTGGACTTATATTAGGGGTATTACTCTTTTTATCTGCGAAAAGTAACTCATTGGCTGCTAAGATTTTCTACACGATTGTGTCATTCATTGTTAATTTATTTAGAGCAATTCCATTTATCATATTAATTTTACTGTTAATTCCATTTACAAGTGTACTTCTCGGAACAATCAGTGGTCCAACTGGTGCATTACCAGCACTTATTATTGGTGCAGCGCCATTCTACGCTAGATTGGTCGAGATTGCTTTTAAAGAAATTGATAAAGGTGTTATAGAAGCTGCTTGGTCAATGGGAGCGAACACTTGGATAGTTGTGAGAAAAGTACTACTTCCTGAAGCAATGCCTGCATTAGTCTCAGGTATTACCGTTACTGCAATTGCTTTGGTAGGTTCTACAGCTATTGCAGGTGTTATTGGCGCAGGTGGTTTAGGTAATTTAGCATATTTAACAGGATTTACTCGAAATCAAAATGATGTCATTTTAGTTTCAACAGTATTTATTTTAATTATTGTATTTATAATCCAGTTCCTAGGGGATTGGCTTACAAATAAAATCGATAAACGCTAAAGAAAAGGGGATTATATTCTATGAAAAAATTATTCGGAATTATTTTAGTATTGGCTTTAACGATTGCCTTAGCTGCATGTGGTGGAGGTAAAGATAAGGAAAAAACTATCACAGTAGGTGCATCTCCAGCACCACACGCTGAAATTTTAGAAAAAGCAAAACCATTATTGAAGAAAAAAGGTTATGATTTAAAAATCAAACCAATTAACGATTACACAACGCCTAATAAATTATTAGACAAAGGTGAAATCGATGCGAACTTCTTCCAACATACACCATATTTAAATACTGAAAGTAAAGAAAAAGGGTATAAAATTGAATCGGCTGGGAATGTTGAATTAGAACCTATGGCTGTATACTCAAAAAAATATAAAAGCTTAAAAGATCTACCTAAAGGTGCAACAGTATATGTATCAAATAACCCAGCTGAACAAGGTCGTTTCTTAAAATTCTTTGTAGATGAAGGTCTTATTAAACTTAAAAAAGGCGTTAAAATTGAAAATGCTAAATTTGATGACATAACTGAAAACAAAAAAGATATTAAATTTAACAACAAACAATCAGCAGAATATTTACCAAAAATCTATCAAAATCAAGACGCTGACGCAGTAATCATTAATTCTAACTATGCGATTGACCAAAAATTAAGTCCTAAAAAAGATTCGATTGCTTTAGAATCTCCTAAAGATAACCCATATGCAAATTTAATTGCAGTTAAAAAAGGTCATAAAAATGATAAAAATATCAAAGTATTAATGGAAGTGCTACAATCTAAAGAAATTCAAGATTATATTAAAGATAAGTATGATGGAGCTGTCGTACCTGCTAAGTAAATAGCAAACAATTAATAATATTTAATCGTTTGTCACATGATTATACAAAAACACGTAGATGATTTAATATAAAATCATTTACGTGTTTTTTGCTATTGAACCTTTAATTTTTAACTCACTTTTGTTAGACATTTTAACTTCCATAAACATTTTTCTGTGATTATAGTTATCTAACAATGACTATTATTCACTAGCCATATTTTTAGAATAGGAAGCTTTGTAAGAGGTAAAGCCAATGGTCTTTATACGCACAACATATCTATAATTATTTAAATATTATCACGGTATAAAATACCAACACTTACACCGCTATATCCCATTTGGTAATCAAATTTGATAATTTCAATTTGTGGATGTGATTTTAAAAATTGATTTACTTTTTTTATCTAACCCTTTTTCAGTAATCGCTTTAATAGTAATAAATTTCATAAAATATACCAACCCAACTTATAATTATTTTATATTCAATATACTATAATCTACTGTAAATTTATAGTTTCTTTCGTAAAATCATCTGTATGTGAAAAAAATTCATAAAAGATGTTTAGCTCATAAATAAGAGGGTAACAATATTAATAAGTTAAGCATAAGGAGGAATTTTAAATGGCTGAAGATAAATTTGAACAAGCTAAAGGTAATATTAAAGAAACAGTAGGTAATGCTACTGATAATAAAGAATTAGAAAAAGATGGTAAAGGTGACAAAGCTTCTGGTAAAGCAAAAGAAGCTGTAGAAAACGTTAAAGAAAAAGCAAATGACGTTATTGATAAATTTAAAGGTAATAAAGGTGACTAATAATAGTCCTTATAATTTAGCCCTCATGTACTCTAAGGTATATGAGGGCTTGTTTGTGTATATATCAAAATGATGCTTCATTTTTTGCTGTAATTTTACCAAGAACATAGCTTACTAAGAAGCCAGTGACCAATAGGAAAAATGATATGATCCATTGGATTAAGTCTTTCGGGAATCCAGGAAAAACTGCATACAACGATCCAATCACAAAGCCTATTATCAAAGCAAAGGTCATTGTAGGGTGTTGATGTAGACAATATTGAATTAATCGACTTGAAATCATAAATCCAGTGACAATACCGAAACCTACTATTAATATGATAGGTAATGCATTTAAATTAAAATGAAGTAGTTCAGAGATGGCATACATTAGCGTCCCATATACTCCGAAGACAAGTAACATAAATGATCCAGAAATGCCCGGTAATAACATAGCACTTGAAGCGAAAACACCTGCGATAAAATATTTAATGATAAGACTGAAAGATAAAGTAAGTGTTTCACCTGTATGCTTGTCCCCATTATTAAGCAATGCGAAAACGACTATAATAGCAATACCTAATAATAGAATAGAATAATGTATTATACTGAAATTTTTTTTGAAATTAGAGACGGTTAATAAATAAGGGATGATACCGAGAATCAAACCTGTAAAAAATAACATAGTAGGAATATGATGTTGACTAAGCAAATAATTAAATAATTGACTTAATAGTCCTATAGCTATTAGCATTCCTATTAAAATAGGTAGTAAAAATTTTAAGCTAGGCCAAAATCGTCTTGAAAACAAACCACTAATTGAGCTAATAAAGTCTTCATAAATTCCAAGTAATAAAGCGATAGTCCCTCCACTTACACCTGGGACGAGATCACTTGTGCCCATACCAAAACCTTTAAATATATTTATCCATTTGAATTTTTTCATAATAAACTCCTTTCAAGAAAATTTTAAAGGTTAAAGTGCATAATATCACATTATTTGAACTTCTTGGGATATTTTTCTTTTTGTCTAAAGATTGGCTATTGAGAAAGTGAGCTTGCCATTATCATTTAAAAAATTTCAGAACGATTACATAAAAATAATTATTGTTAAATAATAAATCTAAATAAGTGTTTTAAAAAGTTTATATTAGCGACTAAGTACGTTATAATGAAGTGGATTGAAATTCAATGAGTCTTTTTGACTATAGATTAAAATTATTATAAACTAGTTAAGAAAACTTTATATTTT
Source organism: Staphylococcus sp. HMSC077D08 (assembly GCF_001837945.1). Classification (NCBI taxonomy): domain Bacteria; kingdom Bacillati; phylum Bacillota; class Bacilli; order Caryophanales; family Staphylococcaceae; genus Staphylococcus; species Staphylococcus sp. HMSC077D08. The sequence goes on from NZ_KV834820.1 coordinate 29,144, forward strand.
ACGGAGGGAATATAAATGTCATCAACATTAGAGATTAAGGACCTACATGTGTCTATCGAGGATAAAGAAATTTTAAAAGGTGTTAACTTAACAATTAATACTGGTGAAATACACGCAATTATGGGACCTAATGGTACTGGTAAATCAACATTATCGTCAGCAATTATGGGACATCCAAGTTATGAAGTTACACAAGGTGAAGTATTATTAGATGGCGTTAATATTTTAGAGTTAGACGTTGATGAGAGAGCTAAAGCAGGTTTATTTTTAGCTATGCAATACCCATCAGAAATTACAGGGGTAACAAACGCAGATTTTATGCGCTCAGCAATCAATGCGAAACGTGAAGAGGGACAAGAAATTAATTTAATGCAGTTCATCAAGAAATTGGATAAACAAATGGACTTTTTAGATATCGATAAAGATATGGCTCAACGTTATTTAAATGAAGGTTTCTCTGGTGGAGAGAAAAAACGAAATGAGATTTTACAATTAATGATGTTAGAACCGAAATTCGCTATTTTAGATGAAATTGACTCTGGTTTGGATATCGATGCTTTAAAAGTGGTTTCTAAAGGTATTAATCAAATGCGTGGTGAAGAGTTTGGTGCATTAATGATTACGCACTATCAACGACTTTTAAATTATATTACACCAGATCAAGTACATGTGATGTATGGTGGTAAAGTTGTGAAATCTGGAGGCCCAGAATTAGCTAAACGTCTTGAAGAAGAAGGCTATGAATGGGTTAAAGAAGAATTTGGTGCTGCTGAATAGTCATATTCCAAAATTAGCATTGAGATGTTCACATAAAATGATGAAACTGAACATTCGAAGTAAAATTTATTTCATCAAGTAGGAGGAAAAAGTGATGACAACTAAAACTTTGAACATTTCTGAAGAACAACTTGTTGATTATTCTAAAGCGCACAATGAACCTTCTTGGATGACAGAGTTACGTAAAAAAGCGTTGAAATTAACAGAAACTTTAGAAATGCCAAAACCTGATAAAACGAAATTAAGAAAATGGGATTTTGATACGTTTAAACAACACCATACAACAGGAGATTCATACCATCAATTAACTGATTTACCAAAATCTGTTAAAGAAATCATTGATGTTGAAAACTCAGAAAATTTAATCATTCAACATAATAATGATTTGGCATATACACAGGTATCAGATCAAGCTAAAAATGATGGTGTGATTATTGAAGGTCTATCTGAAGCACTAGTCAATCATAGTGATTTAGTTCAAAAGTACTTTATGACTAAAGCAGTAAATGTTGATGAACATCGTTTAACAGCATTACATACTGCATTAGTGAACGGTGGTATTTTTGTTTATGTACCTAAAAATACTGTTGTAGAACATCCGATACAGTATGTTGTTTTACATGATGATGAACAAGCGAGCTTTTACAATCACGTCATCATTGTTACAGAAGAAAGTGCAGAGGTTACCTATGTAGAGAACTATCTTTCTACTACTAGTGGTGAAGATAACCAACTTAATATTGTGTCAGAGGTTATCGCTGGCGCAAACTCTAACGTCACATATGGTTCAGTTGATTATTTAGATAAAGGATTTACAGGTCATATCATTCGTCGTGGTTCTGCAGATGCAGATGCTTCTATCAATTGGGCATTAGGATTGATGAATGAAGGTAGCCAAATTATAGATAATACTACAAATCTTAACGGTGATCGTTCAACAAGTGCATTGAAATCAGTTGTTGTTGGTACAGGTGATCAAAAAATAAATTTAACTTCCAAAATTGTTCAATACGGTAAAGAAACAGACGGGTATATATTGAAACATGGTGTTATGAAAGAAAATGCATCTTCTGTATTTAATGGAATTGGCTACATTAAACATGGTGGTACAAAATCTATTGCGAACCAAGAGTCACGTGTTTTGATGTTATCTGAAAATGCACGTGGTGATGCTAATCCTATTCTTTTAATAGACGAAGATGATGTTGAAGCAGGACATGCAGCTTCAGTTGGTCGTGTCGATCCTGAGCAATTATACTATTTAATGAGCCGTGGTATTTCAAGAGCTGAAGCAGAGCGTTTAGTTATACATGGTTTCTTAGACCCAGTAGTACGTGAATTACCGATTGACGATGTAAAACGTCAACTAAGAGAAGTAATTGAGCGTAAAGTTTCAAAATAAAGTCAAAGATTAATTCAATTGATACCTCCTAGAGGGGAAACTCATATATAGAAAGGTCGTGACTATAATGGCCGAACATTCTCTTGATGTTAAGGCAGTCATTAAAGACTTTCCGATACTTGAGCAAAAGGTAAATAATAAACGTTTAGCATACCTTGATTCAACTGCGACTAGTCAAACACCTGTACAAGTTTTAAATGTACTAGATGATTATTACAAGCGTTATAATTCTAATGTTCATCGTGGTGTACACACATTGGGGTCATTAGCTACAGATGGCTATGAAAATGCGAGAGAAACAGTAAGACGTTTTATCAATGCGAAGTACTTTGAAGAAATTATTTTCACTCGAGGAACAACTGCATCAATAAATATCGTAGCACATAGTTATGGTGATGCTCATATTAGTGAGGGTGACGAAATTGTTGTAACAGAAATGGAACATCATGCTAATATTGTTCCATGGCAACAATTAGCTAAACGTAAGAATGCAACACTAAAATTTATTCCTATGACAAAAGATGGTGAATTGCAATTAGATGATATAAAAGCAACCATCAATGATAAAACTAAAATTGTTGCTATCGCTCACGTTTCCAACGTTTTAGGAACAATTAATGATGTTAAAACTATCGCTAAAATTGCACACGAACATGGTGCAGTTATAAGTGTGGATGGTGCGCAATCAGCTCCACACATGGCTTTAGATATGCAAGATATTGATGCTGATTTTTATAGTTTTAGTGGACATAAAATGTTAGGTCCTACTGGCATTGGAGTCTTATATGGAAAAAGAGAATTATTACAAAATATGGAACCCGTTGAATTTGGTGGAGATATGATAGACTTCGTAAGTAAATATGACGCCACGTGGGCTGACCTACCAACTAAATTTGAGGCTGGTACACCACTTATTGCTCAAGCAATAGGTCTAGCAGAAGCTATACGTTATATTGAGAATTTAAGTTTTAATGCGATTCATCAACATGAAAAAGAATTGACAGAATATGCATATGAACAAATGTTAAGTATAGATGGTCTTGAAATTTACGGTCCACCAAAAGATAGACGTGCAGGGGTCATTACTTTTAATTTAGAAGATATACATCCACATGATGTAGCTACAGCCGTTGATACAGAAGGTGTTGCAGTTCGTGCAGGCCATCATTGTGCGCAACCTTTGATGAAATGGTTGGGTGTCTCTTCAACAGCACGTGCAAGTTTTTACGTTTATAATACGAAAGAAGATGTAGATCAATTAGTTCAAGCATTGAAACAAACGAAGGAGTTTTTCTCTTATGAATTTTAATAATTTGGATCAATTATATCGATCTGTAATTATGGATCATTACAAAAACCCTAGAAACAAAGGTGTCTTAGACAATGGCTCAATGACTGTTGATATGAATAATCCTACATGTGGTGATCGCATACGTTTGACATTTGATATTGAAGACGGAATCATTAACGATGCTAAGTTTGAAGGTGAAGGATGTTCAATTTCAATGTCTAGTGCATCTATGATGACTGAAGCAGTTAAAGGTCATTCACTTGGTGAAGCAATGCAAATGAGCCAAGAATTTACTAAAATGATGCTCGGTGAAGACTACGAGATTACTGAAGAAATGGGAGATATTGAGGCACTTCAAGGTGTCTCACAATTCCCAGCTCGAATTAAATGTGCAACGCTTGCATGGAAAGCATTAGAAAAAGGGACAGTCGAAAAAGAAGGTAAATCAGAAGGTACAACTGAAGAAGATTAAAACTAATACATTATAATACCTTTTGATGATGTAAATATATTGTTATACTGAATCAACATCCTCATATGTTTAATTCAGTGATTGTATTACATCATAAAAGTTTAAATCATAATGATAGAGCATAACAAAATAGAGTAAACATAAATATAAATAAATTTTTTATACGCATGCCGTTTATTAATTATAAAATCAAGGAGTGATTAAAATGGCAAAACAAGCACCTGATGTTGGGGATTATAAATACGGATTCCATGACGAAGATATTTCCATTTTTAGATCAGAGCGTGGTTTAACGGAAAATATAGTAACAGAAATCTCTAAAATGAAAGAAGAGCCACAATGGATGTTAGATTTCCGTTTGAAAGCATTGAAATTATTCTATAAAATGCCAATGCCACAATGGGGTGGAGATTTATCTGAATTAGATTTTGATGATATTACGTATTATGTTAAACCTTCTGAACATACTGAACGTTCATGGGATGAAGTGCCTGAAGAAATCAAACGTACTTTTGATAAATTAGGTATTCCAGAAGCTGAGCAGAAATACTTAGCTGGAGTTTCTGCTCAATATGAATCAGAAGTTGTTTATCATAATATGGAGAAAGAATTGGAAGAAAAGGGTATTATTTTCAAAGATACTGATAGTGCATTACGTGAAAATGAAGAGTTATTCAGAGAATATTTTGCGTCTGTAGTACCTGCTGCAGATAATAAATTTGCTGCATTAAATTCAGCAGTATGGTCTGGTGGTTCATTCATTTATGTTCCTAAGAATGTTAAATTAGATACACCACTACAAGCATATTTCCGTATTAACTCTGAGAATATGGGACAATTCGAACGTACATTAATTATTGCTGATGAAGGTGCATCAGTAAACTATGTAGAAGGTTGTACTGCACCTGTATACTCCACAAGTTCACTACATTCGGCAGTTGTTGAAATTATTGTACACAAAGATGCACATGTAAGATATACTACTATCCAAAACTGGGCCAACAACGTATATAATTTAGTAACTAAACGTACCTTTGTACATGAGAATGGTAATATGGAATGGGTAGATGGAAACTTAGGTTCTAAGTTGACGATGAAATATCCTAACTGTGTACTTTTAGGTGAGGGTGCTAAAGGTAGCACGCTATCCATTGCATTTGCTGGTAAAGGCCAAGTTCAAGATGCTGGTGCTAAAATGATTCATAAAGCACCTAATACATCTTCAACTATTGTTTCTAAATCTATCTCCAAAAATGGCGGTAAAGTCATTTATCGTGGTATCGTTCATTTTGGACGTAAAGCTAAGGGTGCACGTTCAAACATCGAATGTGATACATTAATTTTAGATAATGAATCAACTTCAGATACTATCCCTTATAATGAAGTGTTCAATGACAATATTTCTCTAGAACATGAAGCTAAAGTTTCTAAAGTATCAGAAGAGCAATTATTCTATCTTATGAGTCGTGGTATTTCTGAGGAAGAAGCGACAGAAATGATTGTTATGGGATTCATTGAACCGTTCACTAAAGAATTACCAATGGAATACGCAGTAGAAATGAACCGTTTAATTAAGTTTGAAATGGAAGGCTCAATTGGTTAATACTAAATCAACTATAATATGATTAACAACCAACGAATCGTTTGTGATTCGCTGGTTGTTTTATTTTTATGTCAAACTCAGTTGGTGGCATTGAAAAAATTAAATAGAAGTTAATACCTTATCCGCTTATTTCAAATTAGTTAATTTAGAAAAGTGAACATAATTCTTTTTACGAGTTCCATAATTTATTTAAGCTTTTTAAACAATATAATTATGATATTTCTTTTGATTTTATGATAAATAGTTGAAAGCAAACGGTTTAACTGATTCGTAAAAACTCTAAAAGAATAATTTTCTTTTCTAATAATACTTTATACTTGCATGAGTAGTTAATTTATGATTGTTTTAGCTCATATTGGCTCTAATATTTATTTTTATTGGTTAATAACATCTTATATAAGAGTATCAATCATGAGTCTTTTTTATGAAATTTTTTTTAGTATCTCATTTAATATTTCAATTCATTAAATAAAATGGATTCTACTGTAAAAACATTGAAGATATTACAGAAACACTAGCTATTGCAAATAATGAAGTTAATGGTAAAGATTTGAATAAGCATATCAAAATTACTTTGGGTGACTTCAAAGATTTTCAAGCTAAACATGATTTGGATGATGCAAATTTATTGGATATGATTGCACCTGTAGATACTATGGTTTCAAAAGAAGTGAAAGGTATACCGGGTGATTGCTCACTAATAGCAGGAAACTCGGTCTTATAAAGCAGTTATACACTGCTTATTCGAAAACTAAACAATTCGTTCAGTTGAAAAAAGAATTAGATGGATATAGCGATGCTTTATAGGGTGGTGGTAAAGCTACTACATTCCTGATAACTAAAAAAGATATTAAGATGAGTAATAAAATTATCAATACAATGAAAAAGTTAGAAAAGATTATAGATAACCCACATGAAAAATTGACGCTTGACCAATACGAGAGTATGTCAGTAAATATTCAATTATCCAGGGTCAAGTCGTACATATCAATAGTTGTCTTGATCATGTTATTTCTAGCATATATATTTATAAGAGTGCCAGAAATTAAAAGTAAAGAATTGCAAGGAATAGAAACTATTATCATAATTGTTATGCTAGTCTCTATTGCTTACTTTATCATCGATTTCATTTTATGGATTAAAAGGAAAAATTTTCTTTAAGAACTATTAAACCACTTTTTATCATTGTGTTATTTAACATTTTAATGATAATTACGACATGAATTTCATTTTACAATATATTTAGCTGATTTTTACTTCTTATATTTTTACAAAGTATTTAAAGTGGTAGTTTTTAGAAGTCTGAACTCTTTACTTCAATAAATGAAATGAATTATCATAGCTAATCGTTTAATTTTTAACAAAAGGAATAGTTAAGTTACTGATATACTTTACGAGAGTAAGCCACGATAAACTATAAAAATGTTTTACATTAGTTCTTTCATATTCGTGCGTTGTGGTAATCCAATATGAATGATAAGTTTGATAACTCATTTCTCGGGAAATAGTGTATTAATAAGGACTAAATCTTAAGGAGAAATGCATCATGATTATTGCAATTATACTATTAATATTTGTTTCATTTTTCTTTTCAGGTAGTGAGACAGCATTAACAGCCGCGAATCGCACTAAGTTTCAAACTGAAGCTAAAAAGGGTGATCGTAAAGCGCAAGGTTTAACAAAGTTATTAGATAAACCAAGTGAGTTTATCACTGCTATATTAATCGGTAACAATGTAGCGAATATTATTTTACCTACACTCGTGACAATCTTAGCGATTGATATTGGAGTGAACGTGGGAATAGCATCAGCAATTGTAACAATTGTGATTATACTTATTTCTGAAGTGATTCCTAAATCAATTGCTGCAACATTTCCTGATAAAATTTCAAAACTTGTGTATCCTATCATTCATATATGTGTCATTGTACTCAAGCCCATTACAATTTTATTAAACAAGATGACAGATGGTATTAATCATTTACTATCTCGAGGCCAACCTGTTGAAAAAAGATTTTCTAAAGAAGAAATTCGCACATTATTAAATATTGCGGGTAGAGAAGGTGCATTTAATGAGATAGAAAATACTCGACTTCAAAACGTTATGGACTTTGAACAATTGAAAGTTAAGGATGTTGATACTACGCCCCGTATTAATGTTGTAGCTTTTTCAAAGGATGTAAAATATGACGAAGCTTATGATACAGTGATGAATAATCCATATACTAGATATCCAGTATATGATGAAGATATAGATGATATCATCGGTGTATTCCACTCAAAATATTTATTAGCTTGGAGTAAACATAAAGAGGACGCAATTACAAATTATGCATCAAGCCCTTTATTTGTAAATGAACATAATAGGGCAGAATGGGTATTGCGTAAAATGACCGTTTCACGAAAACATCTAGCGATTGTATTAGATGAATATGGCGGTACGGATGCTATTGTATCGCACGAAGATTTAATAGAAGAGCTACTTGGTATGGATATTGAGGATGAAATGGATCGTGAAGAAGAAAATAAATTAAAACATCAAAAATTTCCGCAAAGCATGATGCATCGTTAATTTTGTTGTAAAAATGATAGTGGCTATGAATGTCAAACAAGTTGCGGGGCAATTAAGATGTTGTATAATTTAGCTGTGATATAAATTGTAAAGATAGAAAACCTGGGACATGATACAATGTTCCAGGTGTTTTTTTATTTTAGTAGGCAATAATAGAATGAAAAACTCGATAAATATAATTTTTATTAACCTTAGTTTTTATTGCTAAGGTTATACAAGATATTTGAAAGTGGTTGTATCTTCCTCTTACCATAAGAGGTGTTTTTGTTTAACTTTCAGATATGTGTATATTAAAGAATATGTAAATTTAATTTAACTCAAGTGAATCAATGAATTGTAATGTGGTATCATGTTGTTGGTGATAAATATGATAGAAATAGGTCTTACTGGTTGGGGTGACCATGATACATTATATGAGGATTTAGAGCGTAAAACAGATAAGTTAAAAACTTATGCTAGTCATTTCCCGATAGTAGAATTGGATGCTTCGTATTATGCGATACAGCCAGAACGAAATATAATTAAATGGATAAATGAAACGCCGAATAGATTTCAATTCGTCGTTAAAATTCATCAAGCATTAACATTACATGCTGACTATAGAGATTATGCAGAGTCGAGAGATGTATTATTTAAACAGTTTAAAGAAATGATTAATCCGTTAAAAGAGCATAATAAATTGGCGATGGTGCTCGTACAATTCCCACCCTGGTTTGATTGTAACGTTCAAAATATAAATTACATCTTATATGTGAGAAAACAATTAAGTGATATTCCGATGAGCATTGAATTTAGACATCAATCATGGTTTGACAATCAATATAAAGAGCAAACTTTATCTTTCTTAACACAACATCAAATCATTCATGCAGTGGTAGATGAACCTCAAATTAAAGAGGGGAGCATTCCTTTAGTAAATAGGATTACTAGTGATATTGCTTTTGTACGTTATCATGGACGTAATCATTATGGTTGGACTAAAAAAGATATGACTGATCAAGAATGGCGAGATGTAAGATATTTATATGATTATAGCGAGGAAGAGTTAGCTGACTTGGCTCGTAAAGTCGAAATACTTAATCAAAAGGCTAAGAAAGTATACGTTATTTTTAATAATAATTCTGGCGGTCATGCAGCTAATAATGCTAAAAAGTATCAAAATATTTTAGACATTGATTATGAAGGTTTAGCACCACAACAATTAAAACTATTTTAAGAGGCGAATGTCATGTTATTAACAATTATTCTATTAATATTAATAGGGGGATTTTCAGCGATTTTAGGATCTATCGTTGGTATTGGTGGTGGAATCATCATCGTCCCCACACTTGTTTATTTAGGCGTAAACCATCATCTTCTACATGGTATTACGACGCAAATTGCAATAGGTACTTCTTCAGTTATTCTGATTGTTACTGGACTATCTTCCTCATTAGGATATTTAAAAACCAAACAAGTAGATATAAAAAACGGCTCGATATTTCTATTTGGGCTACTACCTGGATCTTTGGTTGGTTCTTTTTTAAGTAGATACCTTACACTTGATTCATTTAACTTATACTTTGGCGTGTTTATGATATTTGTGTCGATATTACTGATGATTCGTCACAAAATAAAACCTTTTAAAATTTTTGACAAACCTAAGTATGCGCGTACATATGTTGATGCTGAAGGGAAAACATACCGTTATAGTGTCCCTCCTCTGTTTGCTTTTATAACAACGTTATTTCTTGGGATATTAACAGGGCTGTTTGGCATAGGTGGAGGTGCATTGATGACCCCTCTTATGCTCATCGTCTTTAGATTTCCACCACATGTTGCAGTAGGCACAAGTATGATGATGATTTTCTTTTCAAGTGTGATGAGTTCGATAGGGCATATCCTTCAAGGACATGTGGCTTGGGGATATTCCATCATTCTCATTATTTCAAGTGTGATAGGTGCACAAATAGGTGTAAGGGTCAATCGATCTATGAAATCCGACACAGTTGTGATGTTATTGAGAACAGTAATGCTTATCATGGGGGTATATTTAATCATTAAATCTTTTATTTAAAAGTGAAGTAGTTATGCTTTGAGACTTTGTTCTTTAATGCTAAAGTACAATTAAGTATATAAATTTTAAAGAGGGGGATCATGTTATGGAATTAACAATATATCACACGAATGATATTCATAGTCATTTAAATGAATATGCTCGTATTCAAGCTTATATGGCAAAACATAGACCGCAACTTGAACATCCCTCACTCTATATAGATATAGGTGATCATGTTGATTTATCAGCACCTGTGACAGAAGCTACGGTAGGACATAAAAATATAGAACTTTTAAATGAAGCACATTGTGATATTGCAACCATTGGAAATAATGAAGGAATGACAATTTCTCATGATGCTTTACAAAATCTATATAACGATGCGAATTTTAAAGTGATTTGCACGAATGTCATAGATGAAGAGGGACATCTTCCACATCATATTGCCTCTTCGTATATCAAAGAAATAAAAGGAACGCGTATTTTATTTGTTGCAGCAACGGCGCCGTTCACACCTTTTTATCGAGCACTGGATTGGATTGTTACTGATCCACTAGCGGCAATCAAAGATGAAATCAATGCACATCAAGGTGAATATGATCTTTTGATGGTTATGAGCCATGTCGGTATCTTTTTTGATGAAAAGTTATGCCAAGAGATTCCGGAAATAGATGTTATCTTTGGTAGTCATACACACCATCATTTTGAACATGGAGAAATAAATAATGGTGTTTTGATGGCAGCTGCAGGAAAATATGGCTATTATTTAGGTGAAGTTAATATCACGATTGAAAATGGAAAAATCGTTGATAAAATCGCCAAAATTCATCCTATTGAAACACTTCCTTTAGTCGAGACACATTTTGAAGAACAAGGAAGAGCACTTCTAAGTAAACCAGTAGTTAATCATCATGTGAACTTAGTCAAAAGAACAGATGTTATTACTAGAACATCCTATTTACTGGCTGAGAGTGTATATGAGTTTTCAAGCGCTGATTGTGCAATCGTAAATGCTGGACTTATAGTAAAAGGCATTGAAGCTGATAAAGTGACGGAATATGATATACATCGCATGTTACCCCATCCAATCAATATTGTAAGGGTTCGATTAACTGGCAAACAATTAAAGCAAGTGATTCAAAAAAGCCAAAAGCAAGAATATATGCACGAACATGCACAAGGTCTTGGTTTTAGAGGGGATATCTTTGGAGGATATATTTTATATAATCTTGGCTTTATTGAGTCAGAAGAGCGTTATTTTATAGGCGATGAAGAGATTCAAAATGATAAACAATATACGTTAGGTACTGTTGATATGTATACTTTTGGAAGATATTTCCCACTGTTAAAGGGGTTATCTATAGATTATATTATGCCTGAATTTTTACGTGATATTTTTAAAGAGAAATTACTAAAATTATAAAAAAGCGTATATTGAATTTTAATTTAATGTTAATACCGATATGTTATAATAAACGAAGATATATTAAACAGGAGGGTATGCGTTGTTATGGCGACTAGAAATGAAGAAATTTTACGTAAACCGGATTGGTTAAAGATTAAGCTTAACACAAACGATAATTATACTGGTCTTAAGAAAATGATGCGTGAGAAAAATTTACACACAGTGTGTGAAGAAGCTAAATGTCCGAATATTCACGAATGTTGGGGTGCGCGTCGTACAGCTACATTTATGATTTTAGGGGCAGTATGTACAAGAGCATGTCGATTCTGCGCAGTAAAAACGGGTTTGCCTAATGAATTAGATTTAAATGAACCAGAACGAGTTGCAGAATCAGTAGAATTAATGAATTTAAAACATGTTGTAATTACTGCTGTTGCACGTGATGATTTAAGAGATCAAGGTTCAAATGTGTATGCAGAAACAGTACGCAAAGTAAGAGAAAGAAATCCATTTACAACAATAGAAATTTTACCATCTGACATGGGTGGCGATTATGAAGCCCTTGAAACATTAATGGCTTCTAGACCAGACATTCTTAATCACAACATTGAAACGGTTCGTCGCTTAACACCAAGAGTTAGAGCTCGAGCAACTTACGATAGAACTTTACAATTTTTACGTCGTTCTAAAGAATTGCAACCTGATATTCCAACAAAATCTAGTTTGATGGTTGGTCTAGGTGAAACGATGGAAGAAATTTATGAAACGATGGATGATTTACGCGCTAATGATGTTGATATCTTAACTATAGGTCAATATTTACAACCGTCTCGAAAACATTTGAAAGTTGAGAAATATTATACGCCATTAGAATTTGGTAAAATGAGAAAGATTGCAATGGAAAAAGGATTTAAACATTGTCAAGCAGGACCTTTAGTAAGAAGTTCGTATCATGCTGATGAACAAGTGAATGAAGCGGCTAAAGAGAAACAACGCCAAGGTGAAGAACAACTCAATTAAGTAATAATTTTTTAAACTATTAAAAATAGAGGCATAAGTGCCTCGCTTATCGAGTATCTATAATTTATGTGATACATAAAATTTCATTATATTTTTAATAAATGTGTGTATTGAAGATATCGGTAAGTGATTTATGGCATTTTTGATGCTTATTGCCTCTATTTCATTTTTTGTAAGGTGAAAATATGATTAAAGTCGACCAACAATATTTTGAATTGATAGAAGAATATAGAGAATGTTTTGATGAGGAAATATTTTCTGCTAGGTATTCGGATATATTAGATAAATATGATTATGTCGTAGGTGATTATGGTTACGATCAATTACGCTTAAAAGGATTTTATAAAGATAGTAATAAAAAGGCAGAAATAAGTAAACGGTTTTCAAGTATACAAGATTATATATTAGAATATTGTAATTTTGGTTGTCCTTATTTTGTTGTCAGACGTTTGTCACCAAATGAATTTATTGAAGAAATGGATGATAAAGAAGATATCATTGATAAATTACATGATGTTAAGATTCAACCTACTATTCAAGACACAGAAAAACATACCCGAGCTATAGATCAATAAAAGTCCACTAAGTTGAGAGCGTCATCTCAATTTAAGTGGACTTTTATAACATAACGCTTCTATTGAATAACCTCATTTAAATATTCAATAATTTCATCCGCTTCTTCCTTTGATACTCCTAATATATGAGAAATGTAACCTTCTTCTTCTATATCATCTGAACCTATAATGCCAAATTGATTAGTCTGCATATTTAAAACTAAAGTTTTACCGTAGTGTCTATCTGTTTGTACAAGCATTAAGTCGTAGCGACTATGCTCACCAACAAAGCCGACGAACCGTACTTGGCTTTGTTCTTCATCATCATATAAATACATATCTATCATATCTCTGACGCTCCTTTACATTGCGAAAACTATTATATTTAAGTATAACGACAAATGATGATGACTGCAAAACTATGGTATGATTAATTTATTAGATGTATGAAGAGGTGACAAGCGAATGTATTTCGTAGATAAAGATAAACTAACTCAGAAAATCACTTACTTACAAAAGCTCACTGAAGATTACAATGATAATAAAAGGAATCCATATGCTTTTGAACGAATTGGCCAAATGTTAATTGAATCTTCTGTAGATATCGGCAATATGATTATAGATGGGTTTATTTTAAGAGATCCTGGTAATTATAAAGATGTAATAGATATTTTAGAATTGGAAAATGTTATTTCAAAAGAAACACAATCACATATCAATCGAACTATTGATGTTAGAAAACAGTTTGCACATCACTATATCGATTTAAATATGAATAAAATTGAGCCGTTATTTGATGATGCACTACCATACTATAAGCAATTTATTCAAGAAGTAGGACAATTTTTAGAAAATGAAAATGTACCAATTACCGCATTTGGAAAAGGAGAGAATAACTAGTGAAACATTATCAGGCATACTTAATCGATTTAGATGGGACAATGTATAAAGGCACAGAGGAAATTGACGGTGCCGCACAATTTATAGATTATTTAAATAATAATCATATCCCTCATCTATATGTAACTAATAATTCTACAAAGACACCTGTTCAAGTTACTGAGAAATTACGTGAGATGCATATTGATGCTAAACCAGATGAAGTTGTAACGTCAGCATTGGCAACAGCGGATTATATCTCTGAACAGCATCCTAATGCAACTGTATATATGATTGGTGGCCATGGACTTAAAACTGCACTAACTGATGCAGGGCTTTCAATAAAAAACGATGAACATGTTGATTATGTAGTTATTGGTTTAGACGAAAAGGTCACATATGAAAAATTATCAATTGCAACATTAGCTGTACGTAATGGAGCTAAATTTATATCTACCAATCCAGATGTATCCATACCTAAAGAGAGAGGTTTTTTACCTGGTAATGGTGCTATTACGAGTGTGGTCAGCGTCTCTACCGGCATTCAGCCAGAGTTTATTGGTAAACCTGAAACAATTATAATGTCTAAGTCTTTAGATATACTTGGATTAGAAAAATCAGAAGTTGCAATGGTTGGTGATTTATATGACACAGACATTATGTCAGGTATTAACGTGGGTATTGATACGATACATGTTCAAACTGGTGTGAGTACGTATGAAGATATTCAATCTAAAGAAATACCGCCTACGTATTCATTTAAAGATTTAAATGTGGCTATTGCAGAATTAGAAAAATAAAATTATCATCTATCTGTTTTGAAATTAATAGAGGTGTGCATATGAATAAAATACTCGTAACACGTCAAATTCCACAACACTACGTTGAACAACTTAAAAAATAGGACAAGTTGTCATGTGGGAACACGATTTAACGCCCATGTCTAGAGAGTCATTTCTTGCTAACGTTGAAGATGCAACAGCATGTGTGATCACATTGAGTGAGCATATTGATGAAGAAGTATTTCTCAGGGCACAACAACTTAAAGTGATTGCTAATATGGCTGTAGGTTTTGATAATATTGATATTACATTAGCAAAGAAACATGGTGTAGTTGTTACTAATACACCTCACGTACTGACAGAGACAACTGCCGAACTAGGGTTTACATTGATGCTTACTGTAGCCCGTAGAATCATAGAAGCGACTTCATATATTCAAGAGGGTAAGTGGAAAAGTTGGGGACCATACTTATTATCAGGAAAAGATGTATACGGTGCAACTGTTGGTATTTTTGGAATGGGTGATATAGGAAAAGCGTTTGCACGTCGCTTACAAGGGTTTGATGCACGGATAATATATCACAACCGCAAACGTGATTTAATTGCTGAAAGTGAGTTAAATGCTACATATGTAACATTTAACTCTTTACTTGAACAAAGTGATTTTATTATTTGCACAGCACCTTTAACAAAGGAAACTGAGAATCAATTTGATAATCGAGCTTTTAATAAAATGAAAAATGATGCTGTCTTCATTAATATTGGAAGAGGTGCAATTGTAGATGAGGAAGCACTTTTAGAAGCATTAAAAAATCATGAGATACAAGCCTGTGGTTTAGATGTTATGCGTCAAGAACCTATTCAACCTGACCATCCAATACTGAAATTACCTAACGCTGTGGTGTTACCTCACATAGGAAGTTCATCTCAAGTCACTAGAAATCGAATGGTACAACTTTGTATAGATAATATTAAAGCAGTATTAAATAATGATGCACCACTAACCCCTGTAACCCCTTTACACATTTAAAATTTATTCACGTTAGTCATATTCCATCAATTGAATGTGATAACGTGAATTTTTTTATTTGATAAAACTAACAATTTTGTTATACCCACTGTAATTGTCTAATCATGGCTTTAGAATTAAAATAATGTTGTTCTTAAAAAGAGAGAACCATTTCTAATTGAGTCGTTGACATATGATTTGAATATGTAAAAATTTCAATACAATTTTAATGAAGACATAAAATTTGAATTGAATTATATTTGAAACAAAGATATAATGAATTGTAAAATTAAATTATAAAATGTATATTGTATTACTTGATGTCTATTAGTAATGATTAAGGTTCATAGTACATGATTTAATATAAGAACATTGAGAAGATTTACGATTAATAATAGTTAGAGTTTGAGAGGTGCTATTTAAAAATGAAAGGAAAAGAGCCTTCTAACAAATATTTTGATAAAATGAAGCCTTACTTAATCACTTTGTTATATTTAGCTATTTTTATAGCGCTGTATTTAATTTATGGTAGTGGTGATACACAAAACAACTTCATTTATAATGAATTCTAATGAGGGAGAGTAGTTATGGCAGACTTAATTAATATTCTAAACCACTTTGTTCAGGAACAACCTGAAGCAGTTGCGGTTAGACATACAAATGATGAGCTAACATATAAGCAACTTGATGAAGAATCAAGTAAGTTAGCACATCTATTACAAGATAGTAAAAAGCCAATGATTTTATATGGTCACATGTCACCTTACATGATTGTTGGTATGATTGGAGCGATTAAATCCGGTTGCGGTTATGTTCCTATCGATACTTCTGTTCCAAAAGAACGTGTCAATATGATTATTGATAAAGTACAACCGGAAATCATTTTCAATACTTCAGATGAGACTTTGGAACAGACAAATGCACAAGTGCTTAAGGTTAGCGATATTCAGGATTCACAATATCCAATTGTCTTTGATAGTCAAATGAAGCAAAACGATGTAGTATATACAATTTTTACTTCAGGGTCTACGGGAGAACCTAAAGGTGTACAAATTGAATATGCAAGTTTAAATGAATTCGCAGAATGGATGGTATCTTTAAATAAAACTGGTACTGGTAAAGAATGGTTAAATCAAGCGCCATTTTCGTTTGATTTATCAGTAATGGCAATCTATCCTTGTTTAACATCAGGTGGTACTTTAAATCTTGTTGATAAAGATATGATCAAAAAACCTAAACTATTGAACGAAATGTTAGTTCAAACACCGATGAATGTTTGGGTTTCTACGCCTTCTTTTATAGAAATGTGTTTATTATTACCTAATTTAAATGAACAACAATATAATAGCTTAAAGCAATTCTTTTTCTGTGGGGAAATTTTACCGCATAAAACAGCTAAAGTCTTAGTTGAAAGATTTCCGAATTCAATGATTTATAACACATATGGACCAACTGAAGCTACTGTTGCAGTCACAAGTATACAAATCACAGAAGAAATTTTAAATCAATATAATCCTTTACCAGTTGGTGTGGCTAGACCTGGTACAAGATTATTTGCTACTGAAGAAGGAGAACTTGTCATTGAGGGGCAAAGCGTCAGTTTAGGTTATTTAAAGAATGAAGAAAAGACAGCCGCAGTATTTAATTTTGAAGACGGTGTCAGAACATATCATACTGGGGATAAAGCTAAAATTGAAGATGGATTGTGGTTTATTCAAGGACGTATTGATTTCCAAATTAAACTAAATGGTTATCGTATGGAACTAGAGGAAATTGAAACACAATTACGCCAGTCAAAACATGTAAGAGAGGCTGTTGTTGTGCCGGTTTATAAAAATGGAAAGGTCGTACATTTAATAGGAGCAGTAGTACCTACTGAATCTGTAGAAGATAATTTAGCAATGACAACTCAAATTAAACACGAACTTAAATCACGCTTACCAGAATATATGATTCCTAGAAAGTTCGAATGGATGGAACGACTACCACTCACATTAAATGGTAAATTAGATCGTAAGAAAATTGCCGAGGTTGTAAACGGATGATACCTTATGGCACATTTACATTTTTCTTAATTGCATTTATCGTTCTTATACCTGTGATAATACTTGGATTCTTAGGTAAGCGAAGTTATATTTACAATGGTATAAGTACAGCAATCATGATTGTCATTATATTTGCATCAGATAAACATAATCTGTTAGGGCAAAAATATCTAAGTGCACAACTTTTTTGTTTTATTATTTATGTCATATGGCAGGTTGCCCTCATTATGTACTACTATCAATCACGACAAAGGAAGAATACATTTACAAAATTTGTAACAATTATGGTATTGTCTATTCTCCCTCTAGCAATTGTTAAGATATTACAGAGTTCATGGTTAGGTGGACATCAAATTCACTTCCATGAAAGTAAATTAATTGAATTTGTAGGATTTTTAGGTATCTCGTACGTCACTTTCAAAAGTGTTCAATTAATTATGGAGATTCGTGATGGTTCTATTAAAGAAATCAAAGTAGGGAAATTGATACAATTCATTTCTTTCTTCCCAACCATTTCATCTGGACCTATTGATAGATATAAACGTTATGTGAAAGATGATAAGAAAGTACCTAGTGGTGCAGAGTACAGAGAGCTTGTTATCAAAGCAATTCATATGATTATGTTAGGGTTCTTATATAAATATATTATTGCGTATTTGATTCAGACATACGCTGTTAATCCTTTACAACTTAACCTACATGGGTTTACTCATATGTGGCTATATATGTACGCCTATAGCTTATATTTATTCTTTGATTTTGCAGGATACAGTTTATTCGCGATTGCAGTGAGTTATTTATATGGTATTAAGACGCCGCCTAACTTTAAACAACCGTTTAAAGCCAAAAATATTAAAGATTTCTGGAATAGATGGCATATGACTCTATCTTTCTGGTTTAGAGATTGTATCTATATGAGATCTTTATTCTACATGTCACGTAAGAAGTTATTAAAAAGTCAATTTGCAATGTCAAATGTAGCGTTCTTTTTAAACTTTTTCATAATGGGAGTATGGCATGGTCTAGAAGTATATTACATTGTATATGGATTATACCACGCAGCGTTATTCATAGGTTATGGTTATTATGAGCGTTGGCGTAAAAAGCATCCACCACGTTGGCAAAATGGTTTCACTACAGCTATAAGTATTATCATTACCTTCCATTTTGTAACTTTCGGATTCTTAATTTTCTCAGGCAAATTTATTTAATAAAGGAGTAATTAATTATGGAATTTAGAGAACAAGTATTAGATTTATTAGCAGAAGTAGCTGAAAATAACATTGTGAAGGAAAACCCAGATGTAGAAATCTTTGAAGAAGGTATTATTGATTCATTTCAAACTGTAGGTTTACTTTTAGAAATTCAAAATAAATTGGATATTGAAGTGTCAATTATGGACTTTGATAGAGATGAGTGGGCAACTCCTAATAAAATTGTAGAAGCTTTAGAAGAGTTACGATGAAACTGAAACCATTCTTACCCATTATAATCAGCGGCGTCATATTTATTATATTTTTATTTTTACCAGCAAGTTGGTTTACTGGTCTTGTGACAAATAAGACGTTAGCTGATAATAGAATTTCTTTAACTGATCAAGTTTTAAAAGGCACGCTCATTCAAAATAAATTATTCGAGTCAAATAAGTATTACCCGATTTATGGTTCCAGTGAACTGGAAAAGGATGATCCTTTTAATCCAGGTATAGCGCTAAATAAACAAAATGCTAGTAAAGAAACGTTCCTTATTGGTGCGGGAGGTTCGACAGATTTAATTAATGCAGTTGAACTTGCAGCGCAATACGACAATTTAAAAGGAAAGAAATTTACATTTATTATTTCTCCACAATGGTTTACGAATCATGGATTAACAAATCAAAACTTTGATGCTCGTATGTCACAAAGTCAAATCAATCAGATGTTTAATCAAAAAGATATGCCAGCTAATTTGAAGAAACGGTATGCACAAAGATTGTTACAGTTTCCGCATGCACACAATAAGTCATACCTTAGAGAACAAGCAAAACGCCCTGATGATGTCTCTGGAAACTACATTTCTTCATTTAAAGAAAATCAATTAACTAAGATTGAAGCTATTAAATCATTATTCTCATTCACTAAGCCACCTTTAGCAGAAGTAAAACCGGCAACAAGAGAAGATGCTTCATGGGATGAAATGAAACATAAAGCTGTCGATATAGGCAAAGCAAATACTCAATCTAATAAATATGATATAAGAGATCCATATTGGAAATTGATAAAACAAAACAAGCGTAAAATCAAAAGGGATTATGAGTTCAACATTAACTCACCTGAGTTCCAAGATTTAAAACTATTAGTGCAAACGCTACATGCTGCTGGAGCTGATGTACAATATGTTAGTATACCTTCAAATGGAAGATGGTATGATCATATAGGTATCAAAAAAGATAGACGTGAAGCTGTATATAAAAAGATTCATTCAACAGTAGTTGATAATGGTGGAAAAATTTATGATTTGACAAACAAGGACTATGAAAAGTACGTAATTAGTGATGCTGTTCATATTGGATGGAAAGGTTGGGTTTATGTCGACCAGCAAATCGCAAGACATATGGATGGTCATGCACCTAAAAATCATGAAGTCGATTATTCTAAAAATAAACCACCACACAAACATCACAAAGGTCGTCAAGATGATCAACATCAAGGCAACAAATAATATTATTAACCGAAATAAAATTAGGTGAACTAGGTACAGAATTCGTTGTTCATCCCGTGTAACGAGATTTGTAAGGGAAACACCTCGATGTAAAGTATTATTCATTTCTATCTTTGATAGCCAGTATATAAAATGCTTAGGAACAATATTTTGTATCCTAAGCATTTTATTGTTTATATAGCATCATAGGGTTAATATTAGTGCGCTATGATTTCATTTATTCATTTCTATCAAATTAAAAAAACCTAGGACGTTACTATGAGTCCTAGGTTTATAAATATATAGGGATATATTAGAATACTTGTTCTACTTCTATTACACCTGGAACTTCTTCATGAAGCGCACGCTCGATGCCAGCTTTTAAGGTTATTGTAGAACTAGGACATGTTCCGCAAGCGCCGTGTAATTGTAGTTTAACTATACCATCTTCAACATCTACAAGCGTACAATCGCCACCATCTCGTAGTAAAAATGGACGCAAACGTTCTATAACTTCTGCTACTTGATCAAACATTGTTGGATTCTCAGTAGGCATGTGACATGTCTCCTTTCAGAGCAATTATTTCATAATCATTATTATTACATTATAATAGATAAAGTAGTAAAAATCTATAAAACAAGATAGGGGATTTTAATGACTAAAATTAGTGTTGTCGTATATGGAGCAGAAGTCGTTTGTGCGAGTTGTGTAAATGCACCTACTTCTATAGATACTTATCAATGGCTTCAAGCATTACTTTTAAGAAAGTTTCCTCAACATCATTTTGAATTTACATATATTGACATACGAAATGATACTGAAAATTTAACTGATCATGATATGCAATTTATAGAAAGAATTAATGAAGATGAGTTGTTTTACCCATTAGTTACGATGAATGATGAATATGTAGCAGATGGTTACATACAATATAAACAAATAACCCGTTTTATTGAATCATATTTTACCACGTAAGATTAAAAGAAGGGGGACAATACTCATACTAACCATGTGCCTCAATTGACATTGTCTGTGTTATTTTCCGTTGAAATTCTTCATTTTCGGCTACATCTTTTATTGAGAAGAATAACTTTTCAATTCTGTCATTGTTTGTGATTAATAATAAAGAACCTAGGAAAATGTAAGTGTCCTAGGTTCTTTATTTATTAACCATTATGATATTTATAGCGCCACAGAACACCTGATTTTAAAATAGAAGCCAGTCGTCCGGTAACTGTTCGATCCATGATATAAGCAAAACCTTGTTTGTCACCTAAAGAGCCTAAAAAGCCTTGTACTTTAATTTCAGGCATTTTATCTGGAAGTGGTTCGTTATTCCATTGCTTCTTCAACACCTCAGCAATCTGTTCACCCTGTAGTTCTGCTAGTTGAGCGCTGGGTGCATGTGGTAAATTAGCACAGTCACCTACGACATAGACATTTCTATAGGTTGGGACTTGATGGTACTGATTAATAATCACGCGTCCAGTGGTACTCATATCGATAGGAAGATTACGCACAATTTCAACAGGTTGTATGCCTGCTGTCCAAACGACTAAATCAATATTCTCTGGTTTACCATTATTATAAATTTTTCCAGGTTCAACTTTGTCGATGACTGAATTGGGTACTACAGTAACATTGTGTTTAGAAAACCAATTGGATATGTATTTACTTAGTTTCTCAGGAAAATTCCTTAAAATTCGAGGCCCTCTATCATATAATAAAATTTCCAAGTCTGATCGACTTTCACGTAGTTCGCTCGCTAATTCAATGCCACTTAAACCTGCCCCAACGATACCTACACGTGCCCCTTTAGGTAATTCGCTAATTCTATGGTACGTATCACGCGATTTAGATAATGTTTGAATGCTATGAGTATATGCTTCAGCACCAGGGACATTATGATATTTATCCTCACACCCTAGACCAATGATAAGTTCGTCATAATCTATTTTTGAATTTCCAACTGTTATCATTTGTTCGTCCAAATCTATATCATTGATTTCCCCATAAACCGTATTAATTTTACTGCTATCTGGAAATTGGATTCGCACCTCTTTGTCAGATTTAGTTCCTGCTGCAAGTGCATAAAATTCTGGTTTTAAACCGTGGAATGGCATGCGGTCGATTAAAGTTAAGTGATATCCCTCAGGAATTGAATGAGGTAAAATGCGCGACATAATTCGCATATTACCATAGCCCCCGCCTAGTAATACTAAGTTTTTCATTGATTTATACCCCTTTGTTAAAATTGTTTTATTGAAACCCTTTTCAAAAATTACTAGAATACTCTAAATGAAGATGATTCCTAGTCCCTGATAGTTATAATAAAATACTTGTATGCATGACTATTATATCTATTTTTCAAATTGACTACAAACAAATGTAGAATGCAATTTAATTATTATAAAATTTAAAAAGATAAACAAAATTAAAATCGTCATACCGACTGATAGTCAGGACATTGAATACTTTGTTATAATGTTTAAACTAATAAAGATAAGAAGGTGACTTATGTTTCCATTAGTGGAGTTCTGTATTTCAAATATGGCCAAAGGCAGTGATGTTGTATTTGAAAAATTAGAAAATGATCCTAATATAGATGTCCTTGAATACGGTTGTCTACAAAATTGTGGTCTATGCGCAAGTAGCTTGTATGCCCTTGTAGATGGTGATATTGTTGAAGGTAACACACCAGACGATTTATTAAAAAACATATATCAACATATCGAAGATAATGATATAACGAATTTGCTATAGAGATTAAAAAATTATGGGAGGTTTTTTATATGCCAACAGTCATTTTAACTGAAGCTGCAGCATTTGAAGTTAAAGACATGTTAAAAAATAACGACATGTCTGATGGTTATTTAAAAATTAAAGTAAATGGTGGAGGATGCACAGGATTAACCTATGGTATGTCAGCCGAAGCAGAACCTGGTGAAAATGATGAAATTCTCGAATATTATGGTTTGAAAGTTCTAGTAGACCAAAATGATGCTCCAGTATTAAATGGAACAACAATTGATTTTAAACAGTCACTTATGGGTGGAGGATTTCAAATAGACAATCCTAATGCTATTGCCTCATGTGGTTGTGGAAGTTCATTTAAAACAGCTAAAGTCGCTGGAAATCCAGAGCAATGTTAACTTCATATTGCCATCCGAAATTAAATTAAACTTTTCACAAACTATCCCTATTGTAGCTTGAAAATATAGGGTAAAAGCTATAAAATTAAAACTAGATTAAAAGTGTCTTTTATGTGAACAACTGAAGAGCAAAACCCAAAAAAGACTTGAAAATTTTAAATGTTGACTAAGACTATAAAGAAAGAGACAATTTGGCTTGTCATATGTTTATAGCCTTTATCTACATTGTTGGTTGGTTAAAATATTATGAAAGCTTAGGTGAATTAGAGATGGCTCAAGATCGTAAGAAAGTGCTCGTATTAGGTGCAGGTTATGCTGGTTTACAAACTGTAACTAAATTGCAAAAGGAACTTTCTGCTGATGCAGCGGAAATTACTTTAATTAATAAGAATGAATATCATTATGAATCAACTTGGTTGCATGAAGCTTCTGCCGGTACGATTAATTATGAAGATTTATTGTATCCTGTTGAGAAAACTGTCAACAAAGATAAAGTGAATTTTGTTGTTGCTGAGGTAACAAAAATTGATCGTAATGCTAAACGCGTAGAAACTGATAAGGGTGTTTATGACTTTGATATCTTAGTTGTTGCACTAGGTTTTGTTAGCGAAACATTTGGCATTGATGGTATGAAAGAACATGCTTTCCAAATTGAGAACGTTTTAACTTCTCGTAAGTTGTCTCGTCACATTGAAGATAAGTTCGCAAATTATGCTGCTTCTAAAGAAAAAGATGATAAAGATTTATCTATTTTAGTTGGGGGAGCTGGATTTACAGGTATTGAATTTCTAGGTGAATTAACTGATAGAATTCCTGAATTATGCAGTAAATATGGTGTTGATCAAAGTAAAGTGAAGTTAACATGTGTTGAAGCAGCACCTAAAATGTTACCGATGTTCTCAGACGACTTAGTTAGTTATGCAGTAAAATATTTAGAAGACCGTGGAGTAGAATTCAAAATTGCAACACCTATTGTCGCTTGTAATGAAAAAGGTTTCGTTGTTGAAGTCAATGGAGAAAAACAACAGTTAGAAGCTGGAACTTCTGTATGGACTGCTGGAGTGCGTGGAAGTCATTTAATGGAAGAATCATTTGAAGGTGTTAAACGTGGACGCATTATCAATAAACAAGATTTAACCATTGAAGGTCATAATGACATCTTCGTTATAGGAGATTGTTCAGCGTTTATTCCAGCTGGTGAAGAGCGTCCATTACCAACAACAGCTCAAATTGCTATGCAACAAGGTGAGCATACTGCTAGCAACATTAAACGTTTATTAAATGGTGAATCAACACAAGATTTCCAATATGTTAACCGTGGAACTGTATGTTCATTAGGTACTAATGATGGTGTTGGAATTGTATATGGTAGAGATATCGCTGGTAAAAAAGCAGCATTCTTGAAGAAAGTTATTGATACTCGTGCGATTTACAAACTTGGTGGCATAGGATTAGCCTTTAAAAAAGGGAAATTTTAATCAAGTAATAGACATTAAAAATACAATAAAAAGGTACGAGACATAATTTATTGTCTCCCTTAGCAAAGATGACTAGAGTTAAAATATGTAAACAACTCAAATTAATTTTGTCATCGATTGTTTATATTTTAATTATACCTGGGACAAAATGATTGTCTCAGGTTATTTTTTATCAAAAAAATATGATGAAGAAGAATTTCACACTTAATTAAACAAAAATGCTTTTTATTTAGAGTTAGAGTAAAAAGTGGTTTTGTTTAATATTGTGGTGTTCATAACTTATAATTATTGTTATACATAATGAGGAACGGAGGATCTATATGCAATTTTTTATTAATCAAGATACGCCAACATCAATTGAAACGATTGTGGTGGGTGTGCCAGATCACCTCAACCAATTAGGTGAGATAAAATATCATAAGACGTTAATTAAAGAGCGATTAGAAACATTAAAACAATATCATGTCATCAATAGCTCAATCGGCAAAATATCATCAACGCTTATTTATATTGATGAAAAGCCCAAAAGATTATTAACTGTAGGACTAGGAAACTTAAAAATTTTATCATATCAACGTTTATTAAAAGTTTGGGGTCAGTTGTTTCAATATTTAAAAGACGTTCATGTAACGGATTGTGAATTATTGTTAGATACTTTCAAATCTAAATATGGTAACATTATTGAAATTTGTCAAACTTTAGGTTTACAAAGTGCACAATCTATCTTTGAATTTGACCATTATAAATCGGATAAAAAGCCTCCATACCAAGGTAGAGTCTATATACAAACGACAGAGCATAATATAGAAACGAAGATTAACGAAGGCCAACAATTGGGTAAATCTATAAACTATGCTCGTGAACTAAGTCAAATGCCTCCGAATATTTTAACACCCCAATATTTTGCCGAAGAAATAAAAAAGCATTTCGAAGGGAGTTCCGTTAGTGTAGATATCAAAGATCACCGACAAATTATAGATGAAGGATTTGGATTAATACATGCAGTAGGTAAAGGTTCTAATCATGGTCCGAGATTAATTACGTTATCATATTATGGTGCAGAAGCTGATGAACCACCTATTTCATTAGTGGGTAAGGGCATTACATATGATTCCGGTGGATATAGTATTAAGTCTAAGATAGGTATGCAAACTATGAAATATGATATGTGCGGTGCGGCCAATGTTATTGGTATGGTTGATGCGATTTCTAAGCAAAAGCTACCTGTAAATATTGTAGGAGTGATCGCTTCAGCTGAAAATATGATTGGTGAATCTTCGATGAAACCAGATGATGTATTTACTGCGCTTAATGGTGAAACGGTAGAAATGTTGAATAGTGATGCTGAAGGTAGAATGGTTTTAGGTGACGCAGTATTCTATGCAACACAATTTAAACCACAACTAATTCTTGATTTTGCTACATTAACGGGTGCAGCGATTGTAGCTTTAGGTGATGACAAGGCGGCTGCTTTCCAATCTCATGCTGAAAATGAACTTAAAAACTTATTAACAGTTGCACGTCATGTAGACGAAAAAGTATTCGAATTACCTATTACAGAGACTGAAAGACATTTAATTAAACAATCAGATGTCGCAGATTTAGTCAATCATACGAACGGTCAAGGAAAAGCATTGTTTGCAGCAGCATTTATTTCGCATTTTAGTGGTGACATCCCACACATTCACTTTGATATCGCAGGCCCTGCAACAATTAAAAGTGCTACATATAAAGGTCCAAAGGGTCCGACAGGTTACATTATACCTACAGTTGTAGAGTGGTTACAACAAAAATATAAATAAAGTTATATAGACTCAACTTATTACATTTTTAGGTGTTATATTTCAGTTATTGAAAATAATCAACTAAATATAACTAAATGTATATAATCGTTGAGTCTTTTTTAACATTGACATTAAATATATGTCTTGCTAGTATGTATTTTATAAATACTTTAGTTCGATAGAGTGATAAAGGGTGAGGCGGAATGATAAATGCTGTTGTAATCGCAGTCATATTAATGATCATACTCTGTTTATGTCGATTAAATGTGGTCATTAGCTTATTTATTAGTGCACTTGTCGGTGGATTAATATCAGGTATGAATTTAGAAAAAGTAATTAATGTTTTTGGAAAAAATATAGTAGATGGCGCAGAAGTCGCATTAAGTTATGCGTTACTCGGTGGTTTTGCTGCTTTGATTTCCTATAGTGGTATAACTGATTATCTTGTCGGTAAAATTATTGCAAGTATTCATGCTGAGAATAGTAGACTTTCCCGAGTTAAGGTTAAAATAATTATTATCATTGCATTGTTAGCAATGAGTATCATGAGTCAAAACTTAATTCCTGTACATATTGCCTTTATTCCAATTGTAATACCTCCGCTTGTGAGTTTGTTTAACGATTTAAGAATTGATCGCAGACTTATTGCTTTAGTAATAGGATTTGGTTTGTGTTTTCCTTACGTGCTCTTACCTTATGGTTTCGGTCAAATTTTCCATCAAATCATTCAAAGTGGTTTTCAAAAAGCAAACCATCCAATTGAGATGAATATGATATGGAAGGCGATGTTAATACCTTCAATGGGATATGTTGTGGGTCTCATACTTGGATTTATTGTTTATAGAAAGCCACGCGTTTATGAACAACGTAATGTAAATGATCGAGAAACAATTTCGGAACTCAAACCTTATGTGCTAATTGTTACTGTCATTGCCATACTAGCTACGTTTTTAGTACAGACATTTACAGATTCTATGATTTTTGGTGCGTTAGCTGGGGTACTTGTTTTCTTTGTTTCAAGAGCTTATCGTTGGTATGAACTCGATGAACAATTTGTAGATGGAGTCAAATTAATGGCTTATATTGGTGTAGTGATACTAACAGCTAATGGGTTTGCTGGCGTGATGAATGCAACAGGTGATATAGATAGCTTAGTCAAGAGTTTAACAGGATTAACTGGAGATCATAAATTGATTAGTATTATCGTCATGTACCTCATTGGACTTATTGTAACATTAGGTATTGGTTCCTCTTTTGCAACAATACCTATTATTGCTTCATTATTTATACCTTTTGGAGCATCAATTGGTTTAGACACAATGGCTCTTATTGCTTTAATTGGTACAGCAAGTGCTTTAGGTGATTCAGGTTCTCCAGCAAGTGATTCTACACTTGGACCGACAGCCGGTTTGAATATGGATGGACAACATGATCATATTCGTGATACATGTATCCCGAATTTCTTATTTTATAATGTTCCCCTTATGGTTTTTGGTACGATAGCAGCTATGGTACTATAACTACTGAAATGAGGTGTGAACTATGACCAATCTTTTAGAAACATTTGAAATGAAGATTGAACAAAAAGAAGATGGTAAAGTAGTAGTGTCTATGCCTGTGACAGATAAAGTAAAGCAACCCTTTGGCTATTTACATGGTGGTGCGAGTTTAGCTTTAGGTGAAACAGCATGTTCGATAGGTGCTGCTCATTTGATTGATACGCAGCAATTCATTCCACTAGGTTTAGAAATGAATGCAAATCATATTCGCTCAACTCGACAAGGACATGTGAGAGCGTTTGCTTCTTTAATACATCAAGGAAAAACAACACAAGTTTGGAATATTGATATCAAAGATGACCATGACCAATTAATCAGTGTCATGCGTGGTACGATTGCTATTAAACCTATTCAATAATGTAACAGAACACCCCGATTAAATTGTGAATTCTACACAATCTAATCGGGGTGTTTGTTTATGAGATTTTCTTATTTAAACGTTTATATGCTTTACTTATGCGTTCAGCGCTTTCTTTACCGCCCATTATATTTCTTGCAAAAGGACCTAGTTCTAAATCTGCGAGTCCACCAGCTACGAATAATTGATTTAACCATTCTAGTTCGTTTGACAAAGAAGGATAACCTGAATGATTGAGTGGTGCTTGTTCGTTTTGAATAAGGTTTTTAATGAGTGGTTGTGTTAATAATTGATTATAAAATCCGGTAGCTAACAGAATATGCTTATATTCAAAATATTTTCCAGCAGCGATAATATAGGATTCTGTTACATCATCAATTTGACTCATATGTATGACGAGTCGACCACTTTGCACATATTTCTTTAACCTTAAAAATAATTCCATAGGCATTGAACCGCTATGACGCTCGTCTTCAATTAACTTCATTCTTGCATCTGAAGAGGATATAGATGCAAGATGGTTCATTTTCTTTGGTCCTAACCAACCAGGATCAGCATCAAAATCGTGTATCTCAATATCTTTATTCATCCATAAATGAACAAGTTGGTGATTGTGTTCATTTAATAATTTTAAAGTGAGGTGGGCAGCAGATATACCTGAACCAACAACATGTTGAGTATCTTTATCTAAAGAGGCATGATAATTATCAGCAAATATGTGTTTTACATTCGCTTTATTTCTGAAAATTTCAGGTATGAATGGCGTTTGCGTATAACCATTTGCTATCACAACACAATCGGTAACCATTTTATCGCCTGTTGATAGTTTTATACACCATTTACCTCTTGATTTATTAATAGCTTCGACTTTACCTTGTATATGACAATCATTAAGTTTAAATTGATGTATCAAATCATGAACATGATGCATAAACATATCTCTTTGAGGACGTTTATACGGGCCGTAATAAGCTGAAGTATACTGATGATATCTAGCATATTGTTTGAGATGAAAAGGTTTAGGATGAATATGATGAACGAAAGGCGATCTTAAGTATGGCATACTAATACGTTGTGTATAAATATTAAAACGCTCACATAATGAGGAGTAAGGATCTATGATAGTAAGCTCCTCATTTTTTAGTCCTTCATTTTTTAATTTAAGTGCAATGGTGGTTCCTTGTAAGCCACCACCAATAATTGTCCAATGCATTGAATCGCCCCTCTACTTTCAAAACGTAATAATTACGATTTAAATCATACCACAACTTGCAAAGAGTTACAAAGTGTCATTTTTATTTAAAGAGGAGCAAAACAATTTTAATGTAAAATTTGAAGTAATGGGTAGGAAAATTAAGAAATTTAAGGCATATTAAGATTTCAACTCAGTAGTAGATTACAATAAAATACCTGGAACATGAACTAATGTTCCAGGTATTAATCATATTATCGATTTAAAAAAATTAGTAAATATTGAATTTGATTTTGGTATAAAACTCTTAAAAGTATGAATTATAGCTTTGTATGCTTCATATCCTCTTTAATTTCATCAATTTTAGTATCTTTGGTATACGGTGTTTTAATGTTATAGGCAGCTTTCATGATTAAATGACTTGAAAGGGGACCAGTAATAAATACGAAAATAATTCCGATAATTAATTGCATATTTACATATCCTTCAGTACCAATAAAGTATAAAAATGCTCCAAATAGTAAAAACATCGAACCCAGTGTGGCTGCTTTACCAGCTGCATGTGCTCTTGAGTAAACATCCCTTAATCGAATGAGACCCGTTGCAGCAAAGGCACTGATCAAAGCTCCAAGAACAACAAATATGATAGATATACTAGTGACGATCGTTGCTATCATGCTTGATCACCTTACCTTCATCCATAAATTTAGAAAAGACTGCAGTTCCTAGAAATGCAAGAATACCGACCATTAAAATAACGACGAGCATGTATTTAATATTCAGTAAAATACTAAATAGCGCTATCACGGCCATTAACTGTAAACCAATTGCATCAAGTGCAACGACACGGTCTGCTAGAGAGGGTCCTAAAATAACACGTATTAACATTGCTAACATTGATAAGACAACAATAATTAAGGCTGTAATAATAAATATTTTAAAAGGCATTATTTCTCGCCTACCTTTCTAACGACCTTCTCTAATGAAGATTTGATACTTTGAATCTCTTCTTCCTTTGTACTGAAATCAATTGAGTGGATATAAATCTTTTTACGGTCATCACTAATACCTAAAACGACTGTGCCGGGTGTTAACGTAATCAAATTGGAAAGTAAAACAAGTTGCCAGTCACTTTCTAATTCCGTCTCGTACACAAAGAATCCGGGTTTATTCTCAATTCGTGGTTTGAGAATAATTTTGAGTACACCAAAGTTTGCTTTTATTAACTCAGTTAAAAATGTAATGATAAGCATCACAATTCTATATATTCTCACTAAATAAAACTGACCAGGCAAGACACGGTGCAGGAGATAAACTAGAAATAATCCTAGTATAAAACCCAATACAAAGTTATTTAAGGTATAGCTATTTGTTACAAGTAACCATATGACAGAAACAAGTAAATTAATTACAAACTGTATAGCCAAACTATTTACCTCCTAACACACTATGAATATATTGACTTGGATCGACAAACGTTTCAGCACCATCTTTGATGATTGGGAATAATGCGTCTGCAGATAATCCAAAGACTACAGTAATCACTGTAGATGCGACGGCGATAGTTGTTAGATATTTAACATTTACCTTTTTGGATAAAGTATATCCTTCAACTTCACCGAAAAATCCTCTTAAGAAAATACGTATGACTGAATATAACACGATTAAACTTGATAAAAGTACAATGATACCACTTAGATAAAATCCTTTTTCAAAGGTCGCTCGAACAATGTAGAATTTACCATAAAAACCACTAAAAGGTGGTATACCCGCTAAGCTTAGAGATGCAATAAAGAATGTCCAACCTAGAATAGGATATCCTTTAATCAAGCCACCAAAATGACGTAAGTCAGTCGTTTTAGTGATTTTGTACATGACGCCAATGAGTAAGAACAATGAAGCTTTAACTAACATATCATGTAGTGTGTAATATATTGCACCAGTCATGCCTGATTCGTTCATCATAGCAACACCAACTAATATGACACCGACTGCAATCATAATATTATAAAGGATGATTTTCTTCGTATCATAGTAAGCTATTGCACCTACACATCCAAAAATAATTGTAAGTAATGCTAAGAAAAGGATGACATAATGAGAAAAGCTTACTGTGTTATTAAAGAATAAACTTAGAGTTCTCGCAATTGCGTATACACCTACTTTAGTCAATAGTGCGCCAAAGAACGTGATGATCGCTACTGGAGGAGCATAATAAGCACCAGGTAGCCATACGTACATAGGAAAAACGCCTGCTTTAGTGGCAAAGACAAAGATAAATAAAATAAAAACAATATTGACTAAGCCGCTGTCATGCACAGAAAGTTGTGATAATCTTTCACTAATATGAGCGAGATTTAAAGTTCCTACTACTGAATATAAAACTGCAACACCCATGACAAAGAAAGATGATGAAACAACATTGACTAAAATATACTTAATTGTTTCTTGTAATTGTATTTTAGTAGTACCAATAACGAGTAAACAATATGAAGACATTAAAAAGACTTCAAAGAACACAAACAAGTTGAAAATATCTCCTGTTGTAAATGAGCCAATAATACCAATCAACATAAACATGATAGAGAAATAATAATAATGGCGTTCTCTATCTAAACCGATAGAACGATATGAGTATAAAATGACTAAAATGGTAATAATAATACTTGTGATGATGAGTAGAGCGCTAAAAATATCGACTACAAATACAATACTGTATGGGGCTTTCCAAGAGCCCAGTTCAACCTTGATTGGTCCGTCTCGTAGCACATTCTTTAAGTTAATCAATGCAACGACTAATGTTAACAATGTACCGACAAGTGCAACATATCTTTTTATTATTGGGCGCTTTCCAATAAATATGAGTAAAATTGCAGTTAGGATAGGTATGACTAAAGTTAAAATAAGCAAGTTACTCTCTATCATCTTCTGGCGCTCCTTTCATTAGCTCAACGTTATCTGTGCCTAGTTCTTTATATGTTCTAAATGCAAGAACTAGGAAGAAGGCTGTTGTAGCAAAGGCGATAACGATAGCTGTTAAAATCAATGCTTGAGGGATAGGGTCAACATAGCTTGATGTTCCTTTTTCAAATATTGGAACAGTTCCGTGTTTTAAACCTCCCATAGTAATTAAAAATAAATTTGCGGCATGAGTTAGTAGTGTAGTCCCCATAATGATACGTATCAAACTTTTAGACAAAACGAGATAGACACTTATAGATGTGAGAATACCACTAACAAAGATCATGATAATTTCCACTATTCGTTCTCTCCAATCGAAATAATTATAGTCATAATAGTTCCTACAACTGCACATAAAACACCAAAATCAAAAAACATCGCTGTCGTCATGTGCATAGGTTCAAGTAAAGGCAAAGGGATGTCAAAAGTGACATGTGTAAAAAAGTTTTTAGACATGAACCAACTTGTTAATGGTGTACCCACGCAAAATAATAAACCAATACCAATTAAGATTTTAAAATCTAAAGGAAAAATCTTTCTCATAGTTTTTACATCATATGCAATTGTAATAACTAATAATGCACTAGCGAAAAGCAAACCACCAACGAAACCGCCACCTGGTGTATAATGTCCGGCTAAAAATAGTGAAAAGCCGAACACAATGACCATGAAGAAAATAATCACGGCAGCGTATTGAAACATAAGGTTATTTTGTTGTCTATTCATGGTCATTCACCTCACTTGATTGATTTTTTTGTTTTAATCGTAATTTAATCATTGTATATACGCCTAAACCTGCAATACCTAGTACAGATGACTCGAATAAAGTATCCATACCACGGAAATCTACGAGAATGACATTTACCATATTTTTACCATGTGCTAAATCAAAAACATGTTCTTGGTAGAATTTAGTAATAGATTCAAAGTGTCTATTACCATAGCCAATTAATCCTAAAATAATCACTGATAATCCTACTCCAATTGAAATTACAGCATTTGTCAGTTTAAAAGTAGGTTTTTCATTGTAGCGATTTAAATTAGGTAGGTGATAAAAGCATAGTAAGAATAATGCTGTAGAAATAGATTCCACTACAAATTGTGTTAATGCTAAGTCGGGCGCTTTAAAGAAAATAAATAATACTGATATAGCGTAACCCACAGCGCTTAACATGATAATGCTAAACAAACGTGATTTTGCAAATATAATGAAAGTTGAAGCAATCAGTAAAAACAATACTGTTGCACCTTCAAATACGCGTAAATGACTCACGTTTTTAAAGTCAATACTGAAGGGTACACTGATGACTGTAACAAAAGTTAAAGCAATGAGAATACCTAAGATAATCACCAAATTATTTCTAGAAAAACCTGTAACATAACTATTTGTTATATTTTCGGAATATCCTGGAATACGTCGGCCTGAAGTGTCATACCAATGATTCAACGTTAACTGATATGGATGTGCTTGTAATAAACGAATCCAATAACTAAATGAAATTAGCAATAAAATACCTATAATATAAATACCTATTGTTGATAAGAATGCTGGAGTTATACCATGGAATAAATGGAACTCAGCAGTGATATTTGACGTTTGACTAACTGCTTCAGATGCCGGCTCTATAATAGATTGCGTTAATATACTTGGGAATAAACCGAATACTATAACTAGTGATGTTAAAATGATAGGTGAAATAAGCATTAACATTGAAGATTCATGTGCTTGTTTTGGCAGTGCTTCAGGTTTATAAGAACCAAAGAATATATGCAATATAAATTTAATTGAATATACAAATGTGAAAATACTACCGATAATGGCAATAATTGGTAAAAGTATACCTAAAGTATTTAAACTCATTAAATTTAAATGTGTAACATTAATCATCGACTCTAAGAATTTCTCTTTTGATAGAAAGCCATTAAAAGGCGGTACACCAGCCATGCTTAATGTTGTAATAACTGTAAGCGTGAATGAGATAGGCATAATTGTAAGTAAACCGCCCAACTTTTTAACATCACGTGTACCAGTTGAATGATCAATACCACCTGTAATCATAAATAGTGCACCTTTAAATGTGGCATGATTAATTAAATGAAATATGGCAGCAACAAATCCAGCAACATAAAGTTGACTATTAGCGCCTTGATAATGATAACTTACAGCACCAATACCAAGCATAGACATAATCATCCCTAGTTGAGACACAGTTGAGAAAGCTAAAATACCTTTTAAATCATGTTGTTTTGTTGCATTAAGTGATGCCCAGAATAGGGTGATTAAACCAACAAGTGTAATTGTCCATACCCAACCTTCGGATATTGCAAAAATAGGTGTGATTCTTGCGATTAAATATAGTCCTGCTTTTACCATCGTTGCAGAGTGAAGGTATGCACTTACTGGCGTAGGCGCCTCCATAGCATCTGGCAACCAAATATAAAAAGGTACTTGTGCAGATTTTGTAAATGCACCAATCATAAAAAGTATCATTGCTAAGATAAAGAAAGGACTATTTTGAATGTCACTTGCTTTTGAAATCATAGCCTGAATACTAAAAGTATCAGTAGCTAGGGAAAGTAAAATGATACCGCCTAGCATGCTCAAGCCACCTAATACGGTAATGATTAAAGATTTTTGAGCACCATAAATTGAAGCTTTTTTTTCTTTCCAGAAAGAAATTAATAAAAAGCTAGAGAAAGAAGTTAACTCCCAAAATAAATATAAAATAATAAAATTATCAGAGAGTACAACTCCTAACATTGCACCCATAAATAGTAATAAATAACAGTAAAAATTCCCGAGTTGTTCTGATTTGCTTAAATATCCGATAGAATATAAAACCACTAGACTTCCTATGCCAGTGATAAGCAAACTGAATAATAATCCGAGACCATCCACATATAAATTGAAATTCATTCCAATATGTGGCATCCAATTTAAGTTTTTCATTACGTTATTACCTGACATCGTCATTGAAATCAATGATATGAAATATATAAATAAGACAATAGGAACAGGTAATACAAACCATCCTAAGTGTATACGTTTAACGAACCTGTATAGGAATGGAATAATGAGTGCAAATATTAACGGTAATAGTACCGCAATATGTAACAAACTCACTATGTTTTCCTCCTTTAAAATTTATTTACGACACATATTATACATCAATGCGCTTCTTCTGAAAAACTATGTAACTCCTTGAAGCTCTTGATTTAAAGACTCTTTTAAATAAGAAGAAACTCGTCAAAATTTATTCAAAAATTTTAACTATATGAATAATTATTTCGCTTTATTACTAAAGTTTTAATATGGATTAGTCGAAGTGTCTTTTATATTGAATAGCGTAATCTTCTTTTAAACGATTTAAATTATTTAAAGACAATCGTGAATACGTTGTCTCCTCTTTTTTTAATTGATTCTCAAGATGTGTAATAGCATGTTGAAGTGAGTCTTCATAAGGTATGACCTCGACATTAAACTCACGAAGTTGAGAAGGTGTTGCGTAACGTTTCTCAAAATGGCTTAAAGCTTTACGTTCATGAAAAAAGACGCCTTCTGTTTCATTGGGATGGTGTAAATCACCTTGTTTGGGATGTTTGATTACTTGTTCAACTTGTACGAGTATTTGATTTCCAGTTTCCTCTTTGATACTTACACCATAAACGCCTGTCTTGTGAGAAAATCGATATAACATCCTATATTACTTCCTTTCATATATGTTAATATATGTTTATATCATAACACGAATGGAGAATTGAAATGACGAACTATCCGCAGTTAAATAAAGAGATTCAAGATAACGAAATTAAAGTAGTTATGCATACAAATAAAGGTGACATGACATTTAAATTATTTCCCGACATTGCTCCAAAGACAGTTGAAAACTTTGTGACACATTCAAAAAATGGGTACTACGATGGTGTAACGTTCCACCGTGTTATCAATGATTTTATGGTACAAGGTGGGGACCCAACTGCAACTGGTATGGGCGGAGAAAGTATTTATGGTAGTGCTTTTGAAGATGAATTTTCTCTAGAAGCTTTTAACCTTTACGGGGCATTATCAATGGCTAATGCAGGTCCTAATACAAATGGATCTCAATTCTTTATTGTCCAAATGAAGGAAGTGCCTGAAAATATGTTAAGTCAATTAGCAGATGGTGGATGGCCTCAACCTATTGTAGAAGCATATGGTGAAAAAGGTGGTACACCATGGTTAGATCAAAAACATACAGTATTTGGTCAACTGATTGAGGGTGAATCAACTTTAGAAGATATTGCAAATACTAAAGTTGGTGCTCAAGACAAACCTGTTTATGATGTAGTCATTGAATCGATAGATGTAGAAGAATAATTTATTCATTAATTGCAACTATAAGTTTTGTTGTATTGTATAAAGTGTATGAAGTCAGCATTTATTTTCAGAGATAAAATCCAATCAATAATTTATAACCTGAGGCAAATTTTGTCTCAGGTATTTTAATATAATGATAATTGATAACTTGGTTAGAAAATGATACCAAAGTATTTTTAACTTTACCTTGATTCTTAGAATAAAATGCTATAGACAATGTAAAAGGGTTTGATGTAATATTTCACAATTCGAATTCCAATGCTCTTTACTCATTAAATCTAATAAAAAAATATATATTTGAATGATAATTTTAATCC
This sequence comes from Staphylococcus sp. HMSC077D08, assembly GCF_001837945.1. NCBI lineage: Bacteria > Bacillati > Bacillota > Bacilli > Caryophanales > Staphylococcaceae > Staphylococcus > Staphylococcus sp. HMSC077D08. The sequence goes on from NZ_KV834820.1 coordinate 66,831, forward strand.
ATGAGTTTATAGATTCATTTGCAAAACAATACAATAAGGATCCAGTTTTTAAATTTAATGAATTTTATTATGGTTATAGTTAGTCGAGATATTTGATTTATGCTATGATATGAGTGTTAAGAAAATCGAAATAAGGGGTTATCAAGTTGAATCATCACTACAAAGTAGGTCAACATATCAAGGTACGTGTGACTGGTATTCAACCGTATGGCGCATTTGTTGAGACCCCTGACCATACTGAAGGGCTTATCCATATCTCAGAAATTATGGATGATTATGTCCATAACTTAAAGAAATTTCTATCTGAAGGACAGGTTGTTAAAGCAAAAATATTATCAATTGATGATGAAGGTAAATTAAATTTGTCCTTAAAAGATAATGATTACTTTAAAAATTATGAGCGTAAAAAAGAAAAACAGTCTGTCTTAGATGAAATTAGAGAAACAGAAAAGTATGGGTTTCAAACACTTAAAGAACGCTTACCGGTCTGGATCAAACAGTCAAAACGTGCAATTCACAATGACTAAACGACTGTCAATTCGTGCCAACATGTGATGTTACGATATATGTAATCAATCACATGATAACGACAATCTTTAAACAACAATGTGTTGTTAGGATTGTCGTTTTTTATTAATTAAATTTAACAATTATTTTGGATAAACGATGATTTCAATATGGGGAAATAAAAGAATTTTAGACAATTATTATTTATTTGTTGAATGTAATTAACTATTCTTAACATTTTTATAATTGGGGAATAAATAATTTGTAAGCAAATAATTAGAATAGTATGTAACTAGCATGCTATAGTCATAACATCATTAAGCAAGGAGAGTATTAAAAATATGAATAATAAATATGAACCTTTATTTAAATCTTTAACACTACCTAATGGTGTTGAGGTAAGAAATCGTTTTGTTTTAGCTCCTCTTACACATACTTCATCAAATGATGATGGAACAATTTCGGATATAGAATTACCTTACATTGAGAAACGTTCCAAAGATGTAGGGATTGCAATTAATGCCGCAAGTAATGTCAATGATGTAGGTAAAGCATTTCCTGGTCAACCTTCTGTTGCACATGACTCAGATATCGAAGGGTTAAAAGAACTTGCTCAAGTTATGAAGAAAAATGGTGCGAAAGCAATAGTCCAAATTCATCATGGAGGTGCTCAAGCTTTACCAGAGTTAACACCTGATGGAGATGTTGTTGCACCAAGTGCTATTTCTCTTAAAAGTTTTGGTCAGCAAGAAGAACATGATGCTCGTGAGATGACTGCTGAAGAAATTGAACAAACTATTAGAGACTTTGGTGAAGCAACTAGAAGAGCAATTGAAGCAGGTTTTGATGGCGTTGAAATTCATGGCGCAAACCATTATCTTATTCACCAATTTGTTTCTCCTTACTATAATAGAAGAAATGATGTTTGGGCTGATAACTATAAATTCCCTGTTGCTGTTATAGATGAAGTTGTTAAAGCTAAAAAAGCTCATGCAAATGATGATTTTATTATTGGTTATAGATTGTCACCTGAAGAAGCGGAATCACCAGGTATTTCAATGGAGATAACTGAAGAATTAATTCACCAAATCGCAAATAAACCACTTGATTATATTCATGTGTCATTAATGGATGTTAACTCAGTGACGCGAGAAGGTAAATATAAAGGTGAAAATCGCTTGAAACTTATTCATCAATGGATAAATGGACGTATGCCACTTATTGGTATAGGTTCTGTCTTTACAGCTGAAGATGCACTAAATGCTGTTGAGAACATTGGAGTTGAATTTGTTGCATTAGGTCGTGAAATTCTACTTGATTATGATTTTGTTGCTAAAATTAAAGAAGGACGAGAAGATGAAATTATAAATGCTTTTGATCCTAATCGTGAAGACCAACATTATCTAACACCAAATCTTTGGGAACAGTTTAATCAAGGGTTCTACCCGTTACCTCGAAAAGACAAATAATTGAATGGTATATCTGAATGTATCTATTCCCCCTAATGTTAAACCAACATTAGGGGTTTTTATTATAGAGCATTTTATGATTTTTACTTTATTGAAATTAATGTTTATTAACGATATAACTTGTCAATGATTGAGTCGTTATGTCATTATAAATGTAAGGGCTTACATATATGTTTTGCATCAAGATTTAGTCTGTTTCATACAATTCAATTTGTCGTTTATGACGATATTGATTCATTTTATTGTTATATTAAAAAATAAGTTTGAGAGTCGATAGAAATCAGTTATGATATTGTTAATAAGTTTTTATTCGAAAACGAAGGGGAGATTTTATGACTCAATCTGAAAAAATTATTAACTTAACAAATCACTATGGGGCGCATAACTACGTTCCACTTCCAATTGTTATTTCTGAAGCAGAGGGTGTATGGGTGAAAGATCCGGAAGGTAACACGTATATGGATATGCTTTCGGCCTACTCGGCAGTGAATCAAGGTCATCGACACCCAAGAATTATTCAAGCATTGAAAGATCAAGCAGATAAAGTCACGTTAGTATCACGGGCTTTTCATAGTGATAATTTAGGTCAATGGTATGAGAAAATATGTAAACTCGCAGGTAAAGATAAAGCATTGCCTATGAATACAGGAGCCGAGGCGGTTGAAACAGCTTTAAAAGCTGCTCGTCGTTGGGCTTATGATGTTAAAGGTATTGAGCCGAACAAAGCTGAAATAATCGCCTTTAATGGTAATTTCCATGGACGTACGATGGCACCAGTATCGTTGTCTTCAGAAGCTGAGTATCAACGAGGCTATGGTCCATTGTTAGATGGCTTTCGAAAAGTTGAGTTTGGTGACGTTAATCAATTAAAAGCAGCAATTAATAAAAATACAGCAGCAATTTTAGTAGAACCTATACAGGGAGAAGCAGGGATTAACGTACCACCAGAAGGATATTTGAAAACAATTAGAGAATTATGTGATGAACATCAAATTTTATTTATTGCTGATGAAATTCAAGCAGGATTAGGACGTTCAGGAAAATTATTTGCAACGGATTGGGATCATGTAAAACCGGATGTTTATATTTTAGGAAAAGCGTTAGGTGGAGGGGTATTTCCTATCTCGGTAGTTCTTGCAGATAATGAGGTATTAGATGTATTTACTCCTGGCTCACATGGTTCTACATTTGGTGGAAATCCACTAGCGTGTGCAGTTTCTATTGCAGCTATAGATGTCATTATTGACGAGGATTTACCTGGTCGTTCATTAGAATTAGGAGAATATTTTAAGTCTGAATTGAAAAAAATTGAGCATCCATCTATTAAAGAAGTTAGGGGACGAGGATTATTTATCGGTATTGAATTACATGAAAGTGCCAGACCATATTGTAAAGCTTTGAAAGAACAAGGATTATTATGTAAAGAAACTCACGACACCGTTATTAGATTTGCACCTCCATTAGTGATAACGAAAGAAAAGTTAGACATGGCTTTAGAGAAGATTAAGAGTGTATTTGCATAGGTTCAAATAGTTGTAACAATTAATTTAGAAAATCTTTAAAATGCTTTCAATTGTGTTACAATTACGAATGAAAGCGAAATCATTTAGTAAAAAGAGGCGAATAGGATCATGACTGAGAATAATAATTTAGTAACTTCCACTCAAGGGATTATTAAAGAAGCATTACACAAATTGGGCTTTGATGATGGTATGTATGACCTTATAAAAGAACCAATTAGATTTTTACAAGTGCGCATTCCAGTACGAATGGACGATGGGACAGTTAAAACATTTACTGGATACCGTGCACAACATAATGATGCAGTTGGCCCTACTAAAGGTGGCGTTCGTTTCCATCCAGAAGTTGATGAAGAAGAAGTGAAGGCATTATCAATGTGGATGACTTTAAAATGTGGCATTGTTAATTTACCTTATGGTGGGGGTAAAGGCGGTATTGTTTGTGATCCGCGTCAAATGAGTATACACGAAGTTGAGCGTTTATCTCGAGGATATGTAAGGGCTATATCTCAATTTGTTGGCCCTAACAAAGATATTCCAGCACCAGATGTTTTTACAAACTCTCAAATTATGGCTTGGATGATGGATGAGTATAGTGCATTAGATAAATTTAATTCGCCAGGTTTTATAACAGGCAAACCTATTGTATTAGGTGGATCTCAAGGACGTGATCGCTCTACAGCTTTAGGTGTAGTCATTGCAATTGAACAAGCGGCAAAACGTCGTGGCATGGATATTAAAGATGCCAAAATTGTGATTCAAGGTTTCGGCAATGCAGGTAGTTTCTTAGCTAAATTCTTATACGATTTAGGTGCTAAAGTAGTTGGTATAAGTGATGCATATGGAGCCTTACATGACCCTAATGGACTTGATATAGATTATTTATTAGATCGACGTGATAGCTTCGGTACAGTTACAAATCTATTCGAAGATACAATTTCTAACAAAGAATTATTCGAATTGGATTGTGACATCCTTGTTCCTGCTGCAATTTCTAATCAAATCACTGAAGATAATGCGCACGATATTAAAGCAAGTATTGTTGTTGAAGCTGCTAATGGCCCTACGACACCTGAAGCAACACGTATTTTAACAGAAAGAGATATATTACTAGTGCCGGATGTACTTGCAAGTGCAGGGGGTGTGACTGTATCTTATTTCGAGTGGGTACAAAATAATCAAGGTTATTATTGGACTGAAGAAGAAGTCAATGACAAACTACGTGAAAAGTTAGTAACAGCATTTGATACGATTTATGAATTGTCACAAAATAGAAAAATTGATATGAGGTTAGCAGCATATATAGTAGGTATTAAACGTACTGCTGAAGCGGCAAGATATAGAGGTTGGGCATAAGAAAAATATTATAAGTATATGATGAAAACCCTGAGACATCAGTTGATAGTCCTAGGGTTTTTATCATGTTTATGCAATTGATAACTTTATTAATAGTAAGTTAATGTTAAAAGTAATGCTTTCTCAAATGTTCTTAAGTAAAATGCGATGATAAAATCATTATGAAGTCAGTTCAACTCAACGCTAATATTTTATTGTTGTGTTTCTGAAACTTTTTTATATCTATCAGCATAATTAGTGAATACACCATCAACACCATATTGATTTAAGTTTCTCATTTGATTTTCATCATCAACTGTATAAGGATGAACTAAAAATCCTAAATTTTTTAAATGTCTTGTGTTCTTAATATTTAAATCAGTGTATTCAGGACCTACTCCAATGGCATAAGATTTAATATTTTTTAAATCTTGATTAGAAGCTTTTTTAAGTTCAAATTTATTCATTAGTCTAATAAGTGGTATATTGGCGTTCATGTGATGTACCTTTTCTAAACTACTCCCTGAAAATGATTGGATCATCACATGTCCATGTTTAAGTGATTTTTGTGTTAACAAGTCATGTTTATCTAATGTATCTAATAATTGCTTTTCCATGCCAGGATAAACATCTGGCGATTTAGTTTCAATATAATAGTTTGCATTTTTGCCGTAGCGATTTAAAATTTCGTCTAAAGTAGGAACTTTAGCATTTTTATATTTATTTTTGGCATATTCAGGATGCTTTCGATTAAACCAGCTTCCTGCATCAAGTTGTTTTAACTCTTTTAAAGTAAACTGGTCGACACGTCCATGGCCATTAGTCGTACGATTGACCTTTTCGTCGTGCATAGCAACCAAGTGACCATCTTTAGTACGTTGTAAATCGATTTCTATGTAAGATGCTCCTAATTCATTATGACTTTTATCATATGCTTCAAAAGTATGTTCTGGGGCGTAACCACTTGCGCCACGATGTGCAATAGTTGTAAATTTCTCCCCAGTTAAATTTTTAGCCCAATGATTATGAGTATCGTTTGTTTTACCACTTACTGAGTCTGATTCAGCTTGTCGTTTAAATGTTTTAGCTGATGATTGATTCATATTAGATGGAATATTTGTGTGTTGTTGTATAGATTTCTCTGATTGGTTTGGTGATGAGGAGTGGTTCGAAGTTTCAGCTATCGTAGGGGAACTTAAACTAGCTAAACCTAGAGTAACGGAAGATAAAGTTGAAATGATCATTTTCTTAGACTTAAACATAAAAACATCCTTTCAAAAATAGTATGTCTACTTAAACGTACATCAATTTGAAAGGATGAAAGGGAATTTTACAGTTTTTTTATATAAACTTTGATAACTTAATACAAAATTAAATTTTTGTAATTTTAGATGGATATAATTTTTAATAACTATTTTGATCCGTTGTCTTTTAATAATGCTTTTGCGACTTTTAGTTGATGTTTTACAGATTCTTGACCAGTTGAACCATAGCTTTGACGACGCTTAAGACAATTTTCTGGTGTTAAATAATCATATATATCTTCCTCAATATTTTCATGATGTTCTTGATATTCGCTTAAAGGTACGTCTAATAGGTAAATACCTTTATGAATACAATTTAATACGATTTTACCAACGATTTCGTGAGCGGTTCTAAAAGGTATATTTTTACTGACTAAATAGTCTGCTAATTCTGTTGCATTTGAAAAGTCATTTTTTACTGTTTGATTTAAACGATTTGAATTAACTTTCATAGATGCAACCATACCTTCGAAGATTCTAAGAGATCCTTTAAGTGTGTGTACAGCATCAAATAAACCTTCTTTATCTTCTTGCATGTCCTTATTATAAGCTAACGGTAAGCCTTTAAGTGTTACTAACATACTCATCAAGTGTCCTGTAGTACGTCCTACTTTTCCTCTTATTAGTTCTGCCATATCAGGGTTTTTCTTTTGTGGCATAATAGATGAGCCAGTAGAAAACGCGTCTGATAAAGTGATGAATTTTGCTTCATCAGTCGACCAAAAAATGATTTCTTCTGCAAAGCGTGATAGATGCACCATAGTGAGTGAAATATGATGCAATGTTTCAACGATATAGTCACGATCACTGACCGCATCTAAACTATTTTCATACAGATTTGCGAATCCTAGAAGTTCTTGAGTCAGATGTCTATCTATAGGGTGTGTAGTTCCACTTAAAGCTGCAGCACCTAATGGTGAGATATCTATACGTTTAAGACTATCCACGAATCTACCTTTATCTCTTTCTAACATCCAAAAGTAAGTCATAATATGATGTGCGAACGAGATGGGTTGTGCGCGTTGTAAATGCGTATATCCAGGCATAATTGTGTCAACATGCTGGTCTGCTAATTGAACAATCGTTTGTTGAAACGACGTTATAAGTTCAATAATGTATTGAACTTGTTCTTTAGTATACAAATGCATATCTGTGGCAACTTGATCATTACGACTACGACCAGTATGCAGTTTTCCACCAGCTTCGCCAATACGTTGAATAAGCTCGTGTTCAATATTAAGATGAATATCTTCGAGAGAAGCTTTAAATTCAAGTTGACCTTCTTCAAAGTCACGTTGAATATTTTTAAGCTCATTAATGATGGATTGAGCTTCATCATCTGTAATAATATGTTGTTTAGCGAGCATAGTTGCATGTGCAATACTACCTTGAACATCTTGTTTAATTAAATTTTTATCAAAATCAATTGACGCATTGAAATCATCAACCCATTCTTCGGGTTGAGTTTCAAATCTGCCACCCCAAGCTTTATTGCTCATTACTATACCCCCCGTGAAGTAATGCATTAACTTGTGTAGGTAAACCATAAATATCAATGAAACCTACTGCTGCCTCTTGATTGAAAGCATCTTCTTTTGTATAAGTAGCTAATTTTTCATCGTATAAAGTGTAAGGAGATTGTCTGCCATTGACAATAGCGTTTCCTTTAAATAATTTAATTCTCACATCGCCTTCAACATATTGTTGAGTACTATCGATAAAGAGTTTTAAGCTATCTGTTAATGGTGAGAACCACAAACCATTGTATATTTGTTCTGAAAATTGTTTTTCAATGACAGGCTTAAAGTGCGCTACGTCTTTTGTTAATGTAATCGTTTCTAGTGCTTTGTGTGCTTTTAAAATCACTTCAGCACCTGGTGTTTCATATATCTCTCTAGATTTTATTCCGACCATTCTATTTTCAACATGATCAATTCTACCAATACCGTGTTTACCAGCAAGTTGATTTAAGTAAAGAATAAGATCATCTAATTGATACTCTTTGCCATCAACTTGTACTGGAATACCTTGCTTAAATGTAAGGATAATTTCGTCTGCTTCATCTGGAGTTTCTTCTAAAGGTGTAGTTAAATCAAATGCATCTTCTGGAGGAGCGGCATAAGGATCTTCTAAAATACCACATTCATTAGCTCTACCCCATAAGTTTTGGTCGATTGAGTATGGTGAGTCATGATTGATTGAAACAGGAATATTATGTTTAATTGCATAATCAATTTCCTCTTCTCTGCTCCAAGCCCATTCACGAACAGGTGCAAATGCTTTTAACTTAGGATTTAACGCTTTGATTGCCACTTCGAAACGCACTTGGTCATTCCCTTTACCAGTACATCCGTGTGCTATACCTATTGAATTTGTTTTTTCAGCAATTTCAACCAGTTTTTTTGCGATGAGTGGACGTGATAATGCTGAAACTAGAGGATATGCATTTTCATACATTAAATTTCCTTTAATAGCATAACTTACATAATCATCACTAAATTCTTTAGTTGCATCAATAATATGACATTCGACTGCGCCCATGTCTAAAGCTTTTTGATATACAACGTCTAAATCTTTACCTTCGCCTACGTCAAGACAGCAAGCAACTACGTCATATCCTTTATCAATGAGCCATTGAACTGCAACACTTGTATCTAAACCACCTGAATATGCTAAAACGATTTTATCTTTCATATTTACACCTCAAATAATTTTTATGATTATCAATATGCATCTATCATATCAGATTGATAATGAAAACAAAACCATTTTTCTACATAAATATTCATTTTTTGGATCTAATTATCTTTGAATTTTTAGTTTTAAACACTGGTATAAGGGCATTCTTGTATATTTTAAAATTTCTGTAAATTGTATATTTGGAGTGGTAGTGCGACTTTTGATATTAAAAATAACTTTTTTTATGAATGGAAAGGTTAAATAAAAAAGCAATTTCCTTTGATAAGTTAGCCTTCAGAATTGAATAGCGCATCTAAACTTAGTAGAATTAGTATAAGTACTTATAACAGGAGGCAATAAGATGACTCACATTCAATTAGACTATGGCAAAACTTTAGAATTTTTTGACAAACATGAACTTGATCAGCAAAAGGATATTGTTAAAACTATCCACCAAACTATTCATAAAGGTACAGGAGCAGGTAATGACTTTTTAGGTTGGTTAGATTTACCTGTTGATTATGATAAAGAAGAATTTTCTAGAATCGTCGAAGCATCTAAACGTATCAAATCAAATTCCGATGTACTTGTTGTTATCGGTATTGGAGGTTCATACTTAGGTGCACGTGCTGCAATTGAGATGCTTACATCTTCATTTAGAACAAATACGGAATACCCTGAAATTGTATTTGTAGGTAATCATTTATCTTCAAGTTATACAAAAGAATTATTAGATTATTTACAAGGAAAAGATTTTTCAGTTAACGTTATTTCAAAATCAGGTACTACGACAGAACCAGCAGTTGCATTTAGATTATTTAAACAATTGGTTGAAGAAAAATATGGAAAAGATGAAGCTAAGAAACGTATTTTTGCAACGACAGATAAATCTAAAGGTGCACTTAAACAATTAGCAGACAATGAGGGTTATGAAACGTTTGTTGTACCTGATGATGTGGGAGGTCGTTATTCTGTTCTTACAGCTGTAGGATTACTACCAATTGCAACTGCAGGTATCAATATCGAATCAATCATGATTGGTGCGGCTAAGGCACGTGAAGAGTTATCTTCTGATGATCTAGATCAAAATATCGCATATCAATACGCAACTATTCGAAATATTCTATATAGCAAAGGTTATACTACTGAAATGTTAATTAATTACGAACCGTCTATGCAGTATTTCAACGAATGGTGGAAACAATTATACGGTGAATCAGAAGGGAAAGATTTCAAAGGTATTTATCCATCAAGTGCGAATTACACAACTGATTTACATTCCTTAGGACAATACGTTCAAGAGGGCCGTCGTTTCTTATTCGAGACAGTGGTTAAGGTCAACCATCCAAAACATGATATCAAAATTGAAGAAGATGCAGATGATTTAGACGGACTGAACTATCTTGCTGGCAAATCAATCGATGAAGTGAATACAAAAGCATTTGAAGGTACATTACTTGCACATACTGATGGTGGCGTTCCAAATATCGTTGTAAATATTCCTCAGTTAGATGAAGAAACATTTGGGTATGTTGTTTATTTCTTTGAATTAGCTTGTGCAATGAGTGGATATCAATTAGGTGTTAATCCATTTAACCAACCTGGAGTTGAAGCCTATAAACAAAACATGTTTGCGCTATTAGGTAAACCAGGCTTTGAAGATAAGAAAAAAGAATTAGAAAATCGTTTATAATTTCAAGTTGAACTTAAAAAATGAGTTTAGGACATAATTCCTAGCAAAATAGCCAGTAAATGAGTTTTCTATAAATTCATTTACTGCTTCTTTATTTACAATACTTCGTATTGTTGGCTCGCTTTCTTAGGGGACAGCTTCAGCCTGTAGTCTTCAGCTTGTCCTGTTCCCTCAAGAGTCTCGCCAAAATACTTTGTGTTTATATGAAATTTTACACTAAAATATTTTATAAAAATAAGGCACTTTTGTATAATTTAATAAACATTACTAAACTAAATTAACGATGAATTCATTTGTCCGAACAATCAAAGAC
>NZ_KV834821.1:0-4395 GCF_001837945.1 Staphylococcus sp. HMSC077D08
TAAGTATCTTGGACTTAGTTATATACTTATCTGTTGAGTTCTTAATGGTATCGAAAATTCTTAAATATTCGGATGGTACAGATTGATTTTTATTTAATGTATCTATCATGTTTTATTCCTCGTTTTATTTAGTATTCCCTTTCTGTTTACTAACTTCCTAAAACGGTAATGATACATTTAATTTTCCCTCACACTCTAATTATATCAAAATTACACCAAAAACACAAACTTATGTTCCTTTTTTCACTCATTTTATTTTATGCTTAACAACCCTTATAAACATTGAATTATCAACTTTTATAAGTTTTTTTATATACTATCACACACTACGATAAAAGAACATATGTTCTTTTTATTTGTGTTTTAACCCCTCTCGAAAATTAAGCGCTTAGCTTTTTTTAGTTTTTATATAGGAGCCACACACTACATGCGACCCCTTATTTAGCTACTTACTCACACTATAGTACGATTCTTTCAACTCACTTAACTTACGCTCTAATGCCTTGTAATCGTCTTGTGTAGCGTGTTCATCTTGCACAAACTCAGTAACCAACTTCAGCCCCTCAACTAATTCTGTCGCTGGCTCATTGATTCCAGTAGCTAATTGGTACAACATTTCAATATTACCTATCACATCAGCATTACTCGACTGAATGCCCTCAAGCTCATCAACACCAAAATCTTTTTCCATATACTCGAACATATCAGTGTTATTGCTTTCTGCGAATGTCTCCAGTCCATACATGAAATAATCGTTATCGAACATGAAACTAGCCATCATATCGCTAATGGAGATGTGTTTATCATCTTCTATATCATAACCTGCATAATGACCGTCAATACTTTCTATGAGCTTCTCAGTGTGCTTAGGAGACGCTAACTCAAACGCTTTTCTCACATTACAATCCTTGATATATATGTGACCGTATAAATTACCATTCATAACTACATAAACCATATCAAACGGATCATTATATATTTTGAATCCAAACGGTGTTTCTCTACTACTTTCTAATAATCCAGTGTAATATCTTAATAACGTACCTGCTCTTGTTTCAAATTGATTTGCGATTATCTCTACATTCATTTAGTTTGCTCCTTTTTCTTTTATTCGTAATACTACCGGAACCCATGAAGCCTTATCTACATCTTCGGTGATAGCCAATGGTAATGGTGGTACTTTTCCATCTAATAAATACTTCTCAACATATCGTGGATTATGAATGATTGATATTTTATTTTCTTGATATAACTCCTGTATAACTGAACCTGATTCCGTTGCGCAATGATAGAAGAACACTCTATTTTTATTACCATCAAATGTAAGTGATCTATTGCCCTCAAAGGGTACGCATGCTTTATCAAATAGTGGTTCTAACTCATATATATAAGTGCTTCCATTCTCTCGGATAAATTCTAATACTTTATCTTTTAAGTTATTCATACGCCACCTCTTTATTTACACTAAAAGTTATTGGTAACCAATGGTAAGTATCTATATCATATGACTTCAAAACCGGTAAGTTTAATTCTTTACCGTCAACCATATAAATAACTGGCTCACAAATTTTCATATCTATTAATCCTTCGTTAACCAACTCACTTACTACATCAAATGCTTGTTTATTCCATCCATACCAAAACACAATATTGTTATTTTCTGCACTGGTATATGCTCCTTGACCTGTATAATCAAAATCGTTCTGCTCAAATACTTTTTCTATTTCAACAAATGATGTACCAGTATTATTTTTTATATAATCTATTAACTTACTTTGTATATTTTTCATTACAAAACCTCACAATATATTCTTTTTTCTCACACTATCCTGTAATGTGACAAAGCCTTTTATATCAATACTTACATTGTCTTTCTTACACCTTACAGATAATACTCCATAGTTATAATTTTATTTAAATGCTTTAATATTCTTATGAATAGTTATTTAAGTGTAAGGTGTAAGGTAGTCGTAATAAATTTAGTTATATCAACACTTATACGCCTTACACTTCTCTAATATTCCTTACAGATTAATGTAAGGTTTTTAATATAGTTCCGTTAGAATCGTATATTACATTGGTTGTATCTTTTACATAGAATCTTTTAGTTTTTTCTTGAGCTTTTGACCAGTAAGCTACTGATTTGTACCCTAATTTTGATAATTCTTTAGAAAAATTCATTTTATTCATATGATGATAGCCATTATTAGCACACCATATTTGATAGATTTCATATGCTTTATCAGTGTTTCTTCCCTCAACTACCGGCAATTGTCTATAGTCCTTGTCTGTCGCATCTTCTATGAATTGCAGAACTGGGTTATTATCCAATTGATACTCCTCTTTTGTCTTTCTAGCAATTTTCGGTTCTATAATCTCGTTATTTTCTAATGTTCTTTTTAAACCTTTTAAAGCTAAATTAAGTAAGGCTGACATATTATGTGGCGTTATCAATTTGTTCAATAACATTGGATCTTTTTTCTGCCCACCTTTGCCGAACTTACGCAGCATAGGAATAATTACCATACGTCTATAAAAACCTTCACTTTTATCATTACTCATTGGTAACTCATTACTTGCGAAGATGAGTTTTACATATGGCTTAAACTCAAAAGCATCTTGCCCTTTAAATTCAAGTGTGATGTAGTTTCCTGTTACAATGATTTTGAAATTGCCTGTATCCTTAATACGATTAGGATCTATATCATCAGCAATATTTACTAATTTACCTTGTAAGTTTGCAGGTTTAAATTTATCGTTTAAATCGTTAAAAGATAATGCTGTAGTATTTTCTGGATTATAGAAATGGTGCAATAATTTAAGTAATGTAGTTTTACCATTACCACCTGGACTATAGTAAAAGAAAGCAACTTGTAGGAAATTATCACGGTACAAACCATATCCAATCATTTCATAAATCAATTGTTCTACTTCTTCATCTTCATTTGATATATCTTTGATGAACTTTTCTATCAAATCGCTTTGAGCATCTTTGTCAAAATCAACATCAACAATATTAGTAATATAATATTGTGGACTAAACGACTTTAATTTATCTTCTACAGTGTCATATATACCGTTCTTTAAACCTATATAACGTGCTGAACATTGTTCTTGATAATTGTTCATGCATAAAGTTTTTAACTTCTGATATACTTCCTTATTTTGTTGTTCTCGTAATGACGGGATATATTTGATAGTCATTTTACGCACAACATCTATATTAAGTGGCTCGTACTTCTTGCCTGTAAAAACATGAGGGCGATTGTCGATATAGCAACCATGAAATTCTTCATAAAGAAATAAAGCAAACTCATAAAACTTAAATCTATTTCCATCAAAAAATTCTTTTTCATCAAATATTGATTTATCTTTCAAATAATCTGGAAATATTCCCATACTAAACCTCCTTATTGATGTTCTCTTTTGTATATTGATTCGAATGTGGCGTTAAACTCTCTTGAACTTAATGGAGGATTACAATTCTCATTCCACATATAACAATATGCATATACTAAAGGATCTGGTACATGTCTATTGAGTAATACACCTATTAATGATGTTAAAGTTTGATTTCGATTACCTGTTGAAACTCCAAAAGCAATCGACTTCCAAAAATCGTTATCACGTCGTTTTGGATATTTAAATTTAGTTAATTCTTTATGTTTTTCTCTGTATTTATCACACCACTGATTGAGAGTTTTAGTGTCTAAAATTGGTGCGTCATTATACTTATATATAAAAGTATATTTACCTTTTATATAAACTGGCAAAGCCATCGCTCTACTAGGTTGAAAACTCCCCTCATCTACTGGTTGACCTATCTTATTTGCTAACACTTTTGTATATTTTCGATAATCATCTGCACTTATTCGCTCATTCAAAGCGATATACAAGCGTATTCTAGGGCTTTCTGTTTGGTGATTAAACGTAGTATGCCAAAACCACGCAACGCCTTTTAAAGTGTCTGTAATTGCATCGTGTAGTAGTCTCAACTTAGGAACGTCGTCGTAGTCCAGCACTAGGACATCACGAAAAATCACGTTTTCGTCTTTACGATATTTCTTATATTCATTACCATTTTCATCAGTATCGTCTTTAATATCACCATAAACAGCAACACCACGAGCATATTTATTAGTATTGTTTTGTGGTATAGATAATCTATTAACTAACTCACTCCATTTAGGTTGCGAAAACTGTTTAAACGATCTTGAATCCAAACTTTCATACCAAATCACTGAAACTTGGGTATCATATTCTAAATTAATTTCTTTCAATTTTTTACACCTCTAATGAAACAACAAAGTAAAGATGTTATAATAATAATGTGTAATTTCTAAATTACTCTGTTGTTTATTTGTTAAATTTATGCGTTATCTGATTCTGTCGCCA
>NZ_KV834822.1:0-1318 GCF_001837945.1 Staphylococcus sp. HMSC077D08
ATACTATAAATTCAACTTTGCAACAGAACCTTTTCTATTATTGCAATGTGGAATTGGGAACGGAAAAATTATTTTATTAAAGAGTAGTTCAACAAACGGGCCAGTTTGTTGAAGATTAGATGCTATAATTGTTATTAAAAGGATTGAAGGATGCTTAGGAAGACGAGTTATTAATAGCTGAATAAGAACGGTGCTCTCCAAATATTCTTATTTAGAAAAGCAAATCTAAAATTATCTGAAAAGGGAATGAGAATAGTGAATGGACCAATAATAATGACTAGAGAAGAAAGAATGAAGATTGTTCATGAAATTAAGGAACGAATATTGGATAAATATGGGGATGATGTTAAGGCTATTGGTGTTTATGGCTCTCTTGGTCGTCAGACTGATGGGCCCTATTCGGATATTGAGATGATGTGTGTCATGTCAACAGAGGAAGCAGAGTTCAGCCATGAATGGACAACCGGTGAGTGGAAGGTGGAAGTGAATTTTGATAGCGAAGAGATTCTACTAGATTATGCATCTCAGGTGGAATCAGATTGGCCGCTTACACATGGTCAATTTTTCTCTATTTTGCCGATTTATGATTCAGGTGGATACTTAGAGAAAGTGTATCAAACTGCTAAATCGGTAGAAGCCCAAACGTTCCACGATGCGATTTGTGCCCTTATCGTAGAAGAGCTGTTTGAATATGCAGGCAAATGGCGTAATATTCGTGTGCAAGGACCGACAACATTTCTACCATCCTTGACTGTACAGGTAGCAATGGCAGGTGCCATGTTGATTGGTCTGCATCATCGCATCTGTTATACGACGAGCGCTTCGGTCTTAACTGAAGCAGTTAAGCAATCAGATCTTCCTTCAGGTTATGACCATCTGTGCCAGTTCGTAATGTCTGGTCAACTTTCCGACTCTGAGAAACTTCTGGAATCGCTAGAGAATTTCTGGAATGGGATTCAGGAGTGGACAGAACGACACGGATATATAGTGGATGTGTCAAAACGCATACCATTTTGAACGATGACCTCTAATAATTGTTAATCATGTTGGTTACGTATTTATTAACTTCTCCTAGTATTAGTAATTATCATGGCTGTCATGGCGCATTAACGGAATAAAGGGTGTGCTTAAATCGGGCCATTTTGCGTAATAAGAAAAAGGATTAATTATGAGCGAATTGAATTAATAATAAGGTAATAGATTTACATTAGAAAATGAAAGGGGATTTTATGCGTGAGAATGTTACAGTCTATCCCGGCATTGCCAGTCGGGGATATTAAAAAGAGGGTTCTGTTGCAAAGTAAAAAAATATAGCTAA
>NZ_KV834823.1:0-501 GCF_001837945.1 Staphylococcus sp. HMSC077D08
ATATATATTCCCATTGTTGAATTATTTGACGAGACAAGTTTTGATTGAGATTGATAAAGATCAATTAGGTAATATAAGGAAAATTCATATAAGTGAAAATAAAAATAATGCATTGGGGAGTATAGGAACAAGTATAGGTGTCTTATTTGGTATTCTATCAAAGCCCATTTTAGATTATATGAATTTTACTACCAACTTATTACTAAATATTATTTTAGTATTAATAGCAATAATTCCATTAATTACTTTAAAAGAAATTGTTAATAGAAAAAAGAAGAAAAAACTTAAAATACGTATGAGTAAAAATAAGATGAGTGCCTTTGTCTGGCCAAACGTTAAAGAGTTATTTAAAAACATTATAATAAATATTATTTTGAGTTTTATAATAATAGCATTAGTATTCGGTTTTATAATACGAAATCAATCAAATTATATATATATACTTGGCATTATGCTAGTACTATCATTTATCTTATTTCAAAATGTGTTGTTATACGCTCA
>NZ_KV834824.1:0-108479 GCF_001837945.1 Staphylococcus sp. HMSC077D08
TTAGCTATATTTTTTACTTTGCAACAGAACCAAATTATTTATAAGTAGGAAGATAGACGACATTGATAACATTATTTTTGGTAGAAATCGTCCAAAAGCTAACGTAGTGCAATTCATAAAGTAAGCATTTAATCATGTAAAAGAATGGAATGGGGAAATAACCAAATCATGATTTTAAGAAGGTTAGTATGAAATTATAGTATTGAGTGATTATTTAATGATTGCTTTAAAATTTTAAATAATTAGAAATATGTGTATAAAAAATATTGTGTCAAATAATCATATTTAAAAAGTTGTAGTTATTAATAGTTCTAAAATAAATTTTGTGAAGCTTTTTGAATGTCTAGATTGAATTAAGGTATCATACATGTGGTATAATGCCTATATTAATAGTCAAGTAAATAGTTAGGGGAGAAGTCACATGTATAGTGTCAGACAAGCAACTGAAAAAGATGCTGTAGCGATAAGAGATGTTGCGACAAAAGCTTGGTATAACACATATTTAAATATTTATGCTGCTTCAACAGTTAATGAACTGTTGGCCGCTTCATATAATGAAACGCATTTAAAAAAGAGATTAAATGAGCAATTATTTTTAGTGGCAGAAGAAGATAGTGAGATTGTTGGTTTTGCAAATTTCATTTATGGTGAAGAGCTTTATTTATCTGCACACTATGTTAGACCTGAATCTCAGCATAAAGGTTATGGAACTCGTTTGCTAGAAGCGGGGTTAAAAAGGTTTAAAGACCAGTATGAAACAGTTTATCTAGAAGTTGATAACAATAATAGCAATGGCATCGAATATTATCAGAATCATGGATTCGAGATTATTCGCTCATATCAACCTGAAATGTATGGTGAAATCATGGATTTAGCTTTAATGAAGAAATCATTTTAACAATCACATAAATAATTAAGATTGTTTCGTCTAGAGATATGAGAAATAAAAAGTAAATATTTTTTGGAATATATAGGATAGGAGGGAAAGTATGACGCTATCATCATATGCAACGAGTAAATTAACAGAAGAAAAGGTATTTAAAGATCCAATTCATCGATTTATCCACGTACAGGATCAATTGATTTGGGATTTAATTAAAACAAAAGAATTCCAACGTTTGAGACGTATTAAACAACTAGGTACTTTATATTTATCTTTTCATACAGCCGAACACAGTCGTTTTGGACACTCTTTGGGTGTTTATGAAATTGTGCGTCGAATGATTGATGAGACATTTATAGGACAAGACGCGTGGGATAATACAGATCGGCCACTCGCGTTGTGTGCTGCGTTGTTACATGATTTAGGTCATGGTCCTTTCTCTCATAGTTTTGAAAAAATATTTAATACAGACCATGAAGCATTTACACAAGCTATTATTACAGGAAATACTGAGGTTAATGGTGTACTAAGTCGAGTCTCTGATAACTTTCCTAAACAAGTAGCTGATGTAATTAATAAAACGCACGATAATAAGCTTGTTATTTCTATGATTTCCTCACAAATTGATGCTGATCGAATGGACTATTTACAAAGAGATGCATATTTTACAGGCGTAACGTATGGCTCATTTGATATGGAGCGTATTTTAAGGTTGATGAGACCATCTAAAGAAGAAGTGTTAATTAAAGATAGTGGTATGCATGCTGTCGAAAATTTCATTATGAGTCGTTATCAAATGTATTGGCAAATATATTTTCATCCAGTAAGCCGTGGTGGAGAAGTTTTATTAAACAATTGTTTAAAACGAGCTAAGCAGCTTTATAATGAAGGATATGAATTTAAAATGTATCCAAAAGACTTCATACCATTCTTTGAAGGAACAATGACGATTGAACAATATGTGGAACTTGATGAAGCAGTTGTATTGTATTACTTGAAGAAATGGATTCATGAAAATGATCCAATATTAAGTGATTTATCAAGACGGTTTATCAATAGAGATTTATTTAAATATATTCCTTTCGACGGTTCAATTATTACCATTTCTGAATTGCAAGAATTATTTGAAGCGGGTGGTATTAATCCTGATTATTACTTTGTAAGTGAAGCATTTTCAGATTTACCTTATGATTATGATCGCCCGGGATCAAATCGTAAACCGATTCATTTATTAAAAAGTAATGGTGGAATTACAGAAATAAGTAATCAATCATTGGTAATCAATAGTATTACAGGGATTAATAGAGAAGACCATAAATTATATTATCCTAAAGAAATGATTTTAAAGATTAAAGATTATCAAATTAAAGGTTCTATTATTAACTTGCTTAATGAATTAAACTAACTGTTAAGAATAAGATATATCGTTTTTATTTAATGACTTATTAGGAGGTGTCTCGTTTGTCTGAGAAAAAAGGTTTCAATTTCAATATTATAAAAAATGATCCACTAGATGGTCATAAAGGAACTAATATTGGTTCAATTAGTTTAGATAATATTGCCCCGGTTTTTATAGATATTGAAAATCAGAAGGCATTTGTTGATATTGGTGGTATGCATGCACGTGCTGAAGTTGAAAAGGGTGTCAAGTGGATTACTGACAAATCGCAAGTTGAAGGTGAGGAGGCTAAAGCATACTGGCTATGTTGGGTGACGACCGAACGTAGTGAACAAGGACCATATTATGCGGGTGTGACTGCATGCTATTTATTAGTTAACAAAAGTATTAGACGTGGTTATAAGAGCATGCCAGAACATGTTAATATGATGGATAAGTCCATGAAACATCAATTTATCATTGACCAAATCGGTGATGATAACAAACAAATTTTAAAAGAATTTCTACAGAATCATAACGTTGAAATGTGGAATAATTCTAGTGAAGAACTATATCGAGCATTTGAATAGAATAAAAGGATAGATGACAGTTTTATGTAGAATGACTGTCCCTATCCTTTTTTTGATGTGCAAAATTTAAATGAATAAGACTTAATTTATTGAAGTATATCTCCTATACGATATGTTTGATAGAGTTGTTGTAATACCTCGTTATGAATTACTTGAAACGGTTGGTTTGTAGTTTTAGCCATCTTCTTCAAATCTTCATACTCGGGTTTCATTTTCATAATTTTTCCATTTTGTAGACCAAATTTAATGGAAACAGTGCCGTGTTGTGTAGAAAGAATTTTAAACGCGCGATTCAAGATCTTTCTATTAACAGAAGTACTTCTGACGCCTAAAGAACTTGTTTCTTGTAAGATAAGTTGTTCGAAATATATCTTATCATGTAATTTACATATTAACGTTAACTGCGTGCTTGGGCGACTTTTTTTCATAAATATAGGCGTATAGTAAGCATCTAAAGCACCTTGTTCTAACGCATTATTCATAAAATCACCTAATGCTTCAGGGGTCATATCATCTATTTGACACTCTATTACTTGAACGCTATCTTGTTGCTCGAATTCAGAGTCAAATTGAATAACCCTTAATATATTAGGGAAATTAAAATCCTTACTGCCAGCACCATAGCCTATATGTTGTATTGTTGCTGAAGGAAATGGCCCAAACGATGAAACGAGTCCCTTAGCAAATGCGGCACCAGTAGGGGTTGTGAGTTCACTTTGAACATCAAAATGTGCGATTGGGATACCTTTAAGAATTTCAGCAGTAGCAGGTGCAGGGATTGGATAAATGCCATGAGCAATATGGATTTTACCATGACCTGTTGGAATAGCTGAACAGTATAATGTGTTAATCCCTAGTTGTTCTAGAGCAATACACCCACCAATAATATCGATAATAGAGTCCATTGCCCCTACTTCATGAAAGTGAACTTCTTCAAACGACATGCCATGAATTTTAGCTTCTGCTTGGCCAATAATTTCAAAAATTTTCTTACTGCGATATTTAACTCTTTCCGGAAGAGTACTGTCATCTATCATTTTAAATATATCATTAACGTGACGATGATGATTTGATTCTTTAACATCAATGTTTAATGTCATTGCATGAATACCTTGTTTTACTCTTTTTTGAAAATGTAGCTTAAATTGATCTAAAGGTAACTTTTTTAGTTCTGATTCAATGTCTTCAGGGTGTGCGCCTAAATCAACTAAAGCAGAAAGTAGCATATCTCCGGCAATACCTGCGTGGCAATCTAAATACAATGCTTTTGTCATAAAGATACCTCACTCTCTTTATTTTCTAGCATATGGATAATCTGTGCAGCGTTGTAACCGCCACCAAATCCATTATTGATATTTAATACGCTGGTTCCGGGTGCACAACTATTTATCATTGATAATAGGGTGGTAACCCCATTCAAGTTTGCTCCATAACCTATACTCGTTGGTACTGCATATATAGGGTGGTTGACTAATCCTCCAACAACACTTGCTAAAGCGCCTTCCATTCCAGCTATAACGATTGAAACTTTACCTTTGCGTATATCATGAATGTTGGATAATAAGCGATGAATTCCTGAAACCCCGACATCATAAAATCGTTTTACACTTACTCCCATGATTTCAGCGGTTAACGCAGCTTCTTCTGCAATAGGTAAATCAGAAGTTCCAGCACAAAGTACAGAAACATAATATTTAGATTGTGGTATATCATTCAGTGGCGTGCTAATTAACTGTGCAGTTTGATGATATTCCAACTTTGGATAATGTTGTAAAATATATTTTGCTTTCATTTCATCAACACGTGTCACTAGAATAACTTCATTATGAAATATCAAACTAGAGATGATTTTAGTGATTTGTTCTTTTGTTTTTCCTTGCCCAAAGATAACTTCGGGAAACCCTTGACGCTGTGCTCTATGTAAGTCAATTTTAGCAAAGCCCAATTCGTCATAATGACTGAGTTGGGCTTTAGCATCATTAATAGATAGTTGATTTGATTTTACAGCTTTGAGCACCTCTTCTATAGAATTATAACTATGGCTCATAGGTACTCACATCCTTATTTAAAACTTGTAGATTTGGTATCAATGATTTCATTCATACTACCTGTACGATAGCCTTCTAAATCCATTGTTACATAGTCAAATCCTAATTCTTTCAAATGTAATATGATACTGTCTTTCAATTTAAGAAGATTAGTTAATTGATCTTCTGTTACTTCAATGCGTGCTATGTTGTGATGATAGCGTACTCGTACGTGGTTGATACCTAGGCTTAAAATGAATTTTTCTGCTTCGTTGACCTTGTTAACTTTTGTGAAACTTAATTCCTCACCATAAGGTATTCTTGATGCTAGACTACATAAGGCTGGTTTATTCCATACAGGCAAGTCATGTTGATGACTTAATTCTCTAACTTCAGATTTATATAGTTTTGCTTCTTGTAAAACGCTACGCACACCAAAGTCGTCTCTTGCTTTTAATCCGGGACGAAAATCATCTAAGTCATCCATAATCATACCGTCTAGCACATAATTAAATCCTAGTTTATTCTTAATATTCTCAAGTTGACTATACATCAAGCGCTTGCTATAGTACCAACTTTCGGGCGTGTTTTTAACGATATTCGCATCTTGAAGTTCAGACATTTCAGTTTCTAATACTTCAACACCTAGACTTTGTCCAAGTTTAAGCGCTAGTTCAAACTCTTCATTTCTAAATAATTCTGATTTTACTACAACAGGTTTAATATAATTAACACCTAAAACATCAATCGCTTTTTTCAGTAACAAGCTACTATCTACTCCACCTGAGAAGGCAATGACTACACTCTGCATGTCTTTCAATAGTGCGTCTAATTTCATTTCTTTAGTATTTAATTCAGTCATAGTTTCCATCCTCCATTTATTATTCTTTGTCTTCTACGTACGGTATCGTTAAAGGACCTTGTGGCATAACACCAATGGTTAATTTACGACCATATCGATGTTCTAATTCTTGTATTGTATGTTCAATGTTAGAGGTTGGGATTAACATCGAGTCTTTAAGTTGTTGGTCAGTAAGTTCTGAATAAACATGCACATTGGCAAAAGTTTGAATACTTGCTTGTTTTTGTACTTGCCATTGGTCAACTTCCTTAAAGTTTGGATCGTGAATAAGTTCTAAAATACCTTGAGGTGTGTCTGCCATTTTGAAAATTTCGGCAAATTTACCATGATCAGGAAAGCCATCTGCACATTCAGATACCATAATAATATGACCGTCTTTTTTTACAATTTTACTCGCTGCACTCATCCCTTTTACTGTTTGATATAAATTTTGATCTAAAGGATAGCCAGAATTTGATGCGATAACAATATCAAAGTGTTGATCACATTTAAACATTGCATGTTCTTTTACATATGCGCATCCTTCTTTGTGTGTATCAAAGATTTCACCAGCAAATGCTGCAGTAATTTCTTTACTTTTATTCAATGCAACGTTAAGTAAAAAGTCAGGTTTACACATACGGTTAACTTCCCGTGCCATGTCTTGAACTGGATTATCTTCTAAATTTCCCCACGTTGATCTCGAATCGCCAATCATCTTTGCATTATGAAAAGTTTGAATTGTTTCTAAACCTGCAATTCCAGGCATTATCCCTTTAGGTCCCCCTGAAAATCCGGCAAAAAAGTGAGGTTCAATAAAACCTGTTACAATTTTAAAATCGGATTCTACATATGCTTTGTTTAAATATACATCACATCCATATTGACTGTGTCCCACTTTAGCTAGACTTTCTTTTTCTGAGCAATGATTGTGAACGATTTTTACTGAATTTACAATATCTTCACCTAACATTTGAATCAATTCATCTCGCGTTTGATCTCGATGAGTCCCTGTACCATTAATAATTACGAAATTCTCACGAGGAACATGATTTAATTCCTCAATTAGTAAAGGTACAAGAATATGGTTAGGCGTTGGACGTGTTATATCACTAATAACAATAGAAACAATATCATTACTGTTTACCATTTCTTTTAAAGATTTAGAATTTGTGGGGTTTCTTAATACATTTTTAATTGCTGATTCATAGTCTTGAATAGCATTGATGTTTTGAGGCTCTATGATTGTGCTATCATCAGGCACATTGATTTCAATTTCAGATTTTCCATATAAAACTTGCGACTTCACTTTCATCCCCTCCGATTAAGATTTTTAAAATACACATCTTCATCCCCAGAATTATAAGGTGTGATTAAGAGCGATGACTTTTCACTAACATGATATATATAGTTAAAAAATTAAAATATATGAATAAAGCATAAAATATGCTATAAAAGTGACGATATTATGTCGCTCTATATACAATTTACAAAAAATTCAGTATAAATGAAAGGACTTTTGGAAAACGATTTCAAAAGAGTGTAAAATAAGGGTGGAAGTAATAGAATTACACTTTAATACTAGGGAGGGCTTTTTATGAAAGCAGCTGTAGTAACCAAAGATCACAGAGTAAGTATTGAAGAAAAACGTTTAAGAGAATTAAAACCTGGAGAAGCATTAGTAAAGACTGAATATTGTGGTGTATGTCACACTGATTTACATGTTAAAAATGCAGATTTCGGTGACGTAACAGGTGTAACGCTAGGACATGAGGGAATTGGACGTGTCATTGAAGTTGCTGATAACGTAGATTCATTAAAGGTAGGGGATCGTGTATCTATAGCATGGATGTATGCAGCATGCGGTAATTGTGAGTATTGCACAACTGGTAGAGAAACATTATGCAGGGATGTTCTTAATGCCGGATATACTGTTGACGGGGCAATGGCTGAAGAAGTCATTGTTGATGCGAATTATGCAGTTAAAGTTCCCGAAAATCTTGATCCAGCGGCTGCTTCATCTATTACCTGTGCAGGTGTGACAACATATAAAGCAGTAAAAGTGAGTGGCATCGAACCAGGACAATGGTTAGGCGTATTTGGTGTGGGTGGATTAGGTAATTTAGCATTGCAATACGCCAAAAACGTAATGGGCGCGAAAGTTGTTGCATTCGACATTAATGATGATAAATTAAATTTTGCTAAAGAGCTTGGTGCTGATGCAATCATAAATTCAACTAATGTTGATCCTATTGAGGAAGTTAATCGTCTAACGAATAATAAAGGATTAGATGCAACGGTGATTACTGCTGTAGCTAAAACACCTTTTAATCAAGCAGTGGATGTTGTTAAGGCGGGTGCACGTGTGGTAGCAGTAGGACTTCCAGTAGACAAAATGGATTTAGATATTCCACGTTTAGTGCTTGATGGAATTGAAGTCGTTGGCTCATTAGTTGGTACCAGACAAGATTTAAGAGAAGCATTTCAATTTGCTGCCGAAAATAAAGTTATTCCTAAAGTCCAATTAAGACAATTATCTGAAATTAACGATATTTTTGATGAAATGGAAAAGGGAACAATCACAGGTCGAATGGTCATTGATATGAAAAGCTCGCACTAAAAGTGAACATAAAAGATAATATAATATTTGGAAATTATATTATCTTTTAATTTGTGAATGTAAAAAAGGGAAGGGATTAATTATGCAATTTAAATTAAAAGAAGATAAAATTTTAGAGTTTTTAGATTTAAATTTTCCACAACAAACATTTGAAAAGGGGCGTCTCCTAATTGGGCAAAATAAGAGACAACCATTACACGTTTATTATTTTGGAGAAAAATTCTTGGCTCTTTTAAATGTAAATTTTAACACTTTTGAATATATTAAAGTAGATGAAGTCGATTATAATGATATAAAAAAAATCACTTTAAAAGACGGACTACTTTTTAAAAAAATGTTTATTGAGACTGAGGATTTTATGTTTAATTATAGTACATCTAAAGCTCTTTTAAGTGATTTTCAAAATAATAATTTTAATCACTTTATTCAAAATAAAAAAGAGCGTGTAATATTTGAAGATGGACATTTCATCTAAAATATATGAATGAAAATTAACTCGAACCTTAAATATTTTATAGAAATGAAATTTGATAATGCTATAATATATTATAGATTTAAAAATATTTTGAGGAATATGAGGTTAAAAGATGAAAAAGACAATGTTCATCATTGCAACAATGATATTCGGCATCGTATATTTCGATAAATATAGATTTTTATTAAAAAAATATAAAACTGACATTATTGATGTTGAATAATAGCAAATCTGATTGAAGTGATAGGTGACATTTATATTGAATGTGTGAGTTCTCTGTGGCAACAATATCTAGAATAGGAAAGTGCCACTTTCACATCAGTTATGAATTGTGAATATGTAAAAAGAATCTGAGACAAAATTGATGTTTCAGGTTCTTTTCATATTGTGTAAATTTTTGACATGAACACATGTCTTGAGTACTACAAGCAATAGCAGTTTTATGCTATAATGACATTTATTATTGTAAGGGTTAAGGTGAGTAGTAAATTGAATAAAAATATTAACATTCAAACCCATCAAGTTTTGAAACAGAATGGTGAAAAGCAGAGATTTGAGTTTACTACAAAAGGTTTTTGGCAACAAAAATTTGCAGATTTTATACGTTACGAAGAACAAATTGAAGATGCTAAAGTCAATGTTACGATTAAAATTGAAGATACCGGTGTAAAGTTAATTCGTAAAGGTGACATTAATATGAACTTACATTTCGTCGAAGGACATGAGACGACAACACTCTATGATGTACCTGCCGGAAAAATACCTTTAACTGTTAAAACATTAAGTCTTAAGCATTTCGTCACTCATAATGGCGGTAAGCTAAAAATACATTATGAGTTATATCAAGATGAACAAAAAATGGGTTCTTATCAATATGAAATAAATTATAAGGAGATAAGTGAATGAGTATAATCGATCAGGTTAAACAAACGCTAATAGAAGAAATAGAAGTTAGTATTAGAAAAGCTAACCTCGCAGAAGATATTCCAGAAATCAAAATTGAAATACCTAAAGATCCTAAAAATGGAGATTATTCTTCTAATATTGCTATGGTTTTAACAAAGATTGCTAAGCGTAATCCCCGTGAAATTGCGCAAGCTATTGTCGATCATTTAGATACAAGTAAAGCACACGTTAAACAAGTTGATATTGCTGGGCCAGGTTTCATCAACTTTTATCTGGATAATCAATATTTAACAGCCATTATTCCAGAAGCTATCACAAAAGGTGATCGATTTGGATATGCAACACAATCTAAGAATACTAACATTTTATTAGAATATGTATCAGCTAATCCAACAGGAGACTTACATATTGGTCATGCTAGAAATGCAGCTGTAGGCGATTCTTTAGCTAATATTCTCATTGCGGCTGGTTACAACGTTACACGTGAATATTATATTAATGACGCAGGTAATCAAATCACTAATTTAGCACGATCAATTGAAGCACGATACTTTGAAGCTTTAGGTGATACGAGTTATGAGATGCCGGCGGATGGTTATAATGGTAAAGACATTATTGAAATCGGGAAAGACCTCGCTGTTAAACATCCAGAAATAAAAGACTACACTGATGAAGAACGCTTAAAAACATTTAGACAACTTGGTGTCGATTATGAAATGGAAAAATTGAAAAAGGATTTATCTGACTTTAACGTGCACTTTGATAATTGGTTTAGTGAAACATCTTTATATGAAAATGGCGCGATTGAAAATACATTATCTAAAATGAAAGAACTAGGCTATACGTATGAAGCAGATGGTGCAACTTGGTTACGTACAAGTGACTTCAAAGACGATAAAGATCGTGTATTAATAAAAAAAGACGGTAATTATACTTATTTCACACCAGATACGGCTTATCACTACAATAAGATTAATAGAGGAAATGATATTTTAATTGATTTAATGGGTGCTGATCACCACGGTTATATTAATCGTCTCAAAGCTAGCTTAGAAACATTTGGTGTAGACAGCGATCGTCTTGAAATTCAAATTATGCAAATGGTTCGCCTTATGCAAAATGGAGAAGAAGTGAAGATGAGTAAGCGTACAGGCAATGCGATTACTTTACGTGAAATTATGGATGAAGTCGGTATCGATGCTGCACGTTATTTCTTAACAATGCGTAGTCCTGATTCTCATTTTGACTTTGATTTAGAGTTAGCTAAAGAGCAATCTCAGGACAATCCAATTTATTACGCACAATATGCACATGCACGAATTTGCTCTATTTTAAAGCAAGCTAAAGAACAAGGTATTGAAGTGTCTACTGATGCAGACTTTTCTAAAATAAATAATGATAAAGCAATAGACTTATTAAAAAAAGTAGCAGAATTTGAATCAACGATAGAGAGTGCAGCCGAACATCGCGCACCTCATCGTCTAACTAATTATATTCAAGATCTAGCTGCAGCATTCCATAAATTTTACAATGCTGAAAAAGTGCTTACAGATGATACAGAAAAAACTAAAGCATATGTAGCTATGATTGAAGCGGTGCGTATTACCTTGCACAATGCATTAGCATTAGTAGGTGTCACAGCACCAGAATCTATGTAAAACTTCATAAAATAGATACACGAGAGCCTGACATATTTATATGTACAGGCTCTTACATTTACATATGCATACCCAAAAGAAAAAATAAGCATAGCAAACCGAGATTGGGGTACAGCATAAAGTTTGTTATAAAAGGAATATCAACAATTAGGTAGGACAACACCTCAGACTTCTTGGGAAAATTGGATAATGTAGCATGCGAGATAAAATAATCATTCGAAGTTTTGCGGGGGAAGAAATCATGTTATCAATAGAGAAATTATATCAAATTCTATATCAAAATATGGGCCCTCAATATTGGTGGCCAGCAGAAACACCAATAGAAATGATGCTTGGGGCAATTCTAGTCCAAAATACTAATTGGAATAATGCAGATATAGCGTTATCAAGATTAAAGGAAGAAACTTCTTTTAATGCACAGACAATATTGAAAATGCCTTTAGAATCGTTGCAGCAAGTGATACGTTCGAGTGGTTTCTATAAAAATAAAGCTAAGGCTATACAAGCATTGTTACTATGGTTAAATGAACATCACTTTGATTATAGTAGTATAGCTAAGTTATACAGTGATAACTTAAGAAAAGAGTTACTCACCATCCGTGGCATAGGTGAAGAGACCGCTGACGTCTTAATAGTATATATTTTTAAAGGTAAAGAATTTATACCTGATAGTTATACTAGACGTATTTTTAGAAAATTGGGATATCAACATACAGAAAGTTATCATCAATTGAAGCAGGAATTAACACTTCCTGAATCATTTTCAAATCAAGATGCAAATGAGTTTCACGCTTTATTAGATAATTTTGGAAAAAATTATTTTAATGGTAAAGGGAAACAACGCTATACCTTTTTAGATACCTATTTTAAAAAATAAGTATTGACCTTAACGTAACGTCATACCTCATACTTTAATTCAGGAGGTGAAATGATGAAAGAACGCTTCAGTCCCAAAATGCTTTCTGACATTACCGGAGTTAGTATACGTACGCTTCATTATTATCATGAAAAGGGGTTACTCGTACCACAACAAATGAGTGCTAATGGGTACCGATATTATAATGTTCAAGATATTTCAAAGTTACAATATATTCTCTTTTTAAAGGAATTAGATTTAACACTAAAACAAATACAGATATATTTTGAAGGTGATAGTGATTTTAGAACTAAAATATTACATGATAATTTTTATCACATTGTTAAAAAAAGAGATCGCTTAAATGATATTATCTGTACGTTAGAACATCATTTTCACCAAGATAATGAAGAGATTGAGGTAACTACAATGCAAAATTTCAATTTAAATGAACAGTATGAAAAAGAAGCAGCAAGTAAGTATGGAGATACCCATTATTATCAAGCATATAAAGATAAACAAAAAAGTAAGGATGAATCAGAACAGCAAAATCATTTTGAGGAAATTAATAAGCAATTAAATATGTTTTTTGACGATATGAATCAGCTATATTTAAACAAAGTTTCTATACTTGAAGCAAGTGGAAAAATTAAGAAATTACAATGTATTTTGAAAGAACAAGTTCCTAATTGTGACAATCAATTTTTAGAATATATAGCTCAGATTTATATTGAAGACGAGCGATTTGTAAAGTTTATTAACAAGCAACGTGAACGTGGTTTGAATTTATACATTTCTGATGCGATAAAAACGTTTATTAAATTATAAAATATGATGTGTCTGGGACATCGTTGATTGTCTCAGACATTTTTAGCATTTTACCGATTGATACTTACATTGTAAAACTGATACCAATACAGAGAAATTCAACGAGAAATTCTACAGACAAAGCAAGTTGGGGTTAAATATATTAATTGATTTAATTCAAAGTTGTCTTTTTCTCATATTTTGTGAAAATCAAATAAAATTGTATCTACAAATATTGGTATATTTTGATATGATGAATAGGAACATTAAAAATAATTTGTGAAAGGGTGATGCTCCAAATGAAAAGTAAACTATGGATAGTTATATGCGCATTGATTGTAGTACTGGCTGCATGTAGTCAAGATGCCAACCACTCATCTAATAATAAAGACACTGAAAAAAGCGATAAAAAATATCATAGAATTGTTTCGCTCATTCCTAGTAACACAGAAATTTTATATCGCTTAGGAATCGGAGAAGATATAGTAGGTGTATCCACTGTGGATGATTATCCTAAAGATGTAAAAAAAGGTAAAAAACAATTCGATGCGATGAATTTAAATAAAGAAGAATTAATAAAAGCTAAACCGGATTTGATTTTAGCGCATGAGTCACAGAAAAATTCTGCAGGTAAAGTGCTAAAGTCACTTAAAGATAAGGGAGTAAAAGTCGTTTATGTGAAAGATGCACAATCGATTGATGAAACTTATGATACCTTTAAATCAATTGGAAAATTAACGGATCGTGAAAAACAAGCTAAAGAACTTGTTGATGAAACAAAACATAATGTAGATAAAATCATTAACTCCATTCCTAAACATCATAAGAAACAAGAAGTGTTTATGGAAGTATCATCTAAACCAGACATTTACACTGCCGGAAAAGATACATTCTTTAACGATATGTTAGAGAAACTAGATGCTAAAAATAGTTTTGATGATGTTAAAGGTTGGAAATCAGTAAGTAAAGAAAGCATTATTAAACGTAATCCTGATATTCTGATTTCCACAGAAGGTAAATCAAAATCAGACTACATAGAAATGATAAAAAAACGTGGTGGTTTTGATAAAATTAATGCTGTAAAAAATACACGTATTGAAACAGTAGATGGGGATGAAGTTTCTCGACCAGGTCCTCGTATTGATGAAGGGCTAAAGGATTTAAGAGACGAAATATATAAAAAATAATTATTTGAATACGATGTATTGTATTTTGCTTAGATAATTATTTTTCTTAATAAGCTGACAAAGATGTATTTCAAACGCCTGGGACAGTAGTTATTGTCTCAGGTATTTTTAATATTTATGATAAACGGGGATTGAATTAAACTGATGCAAATGCCCTTTGATTCAACCTCATTACTCGATGACTAAATCGTCCAACGAATGGAAGACAGTCGTTTTACACTTTTTAAGTATTGTTTTGTTAATATAGTGATTAAGAAAGTATTGAAAGAGAGAGTTATGAATAAATATAGAAGTGTTATTATATGGTTATTTATTTTAATATTAAGCATGAGCTTAAGTTTATGCTGGGATGTAGGAAAACTTGATGATGTTTTTAATCAAACCATATTATTCCAGGTTCGTTTACCTAGATTGCTTGAAGCCATGCTCACTGGTGCAGTACTTACATTAGCTGGCCAAGTGTATCAAATCGTGTTAAATAATCCACTTGCAGATAGTTTTACATTGGGATTAGCTAGTGGTGCATCATTAGGATCTGGAATTGCTTTATTTTTGGGACTTAGTTTTTTATGGTTCCCTATATTCTCCATTATTTTTAGTTTAATCACACTGTTACTTGTTTTAAGTGTTTCAGCGATGCTAGCCAAAGGATATCCTGTTCAAATGCTTATATTAACGGGATTACTACTTGGTGCACTATTGAATGCATTATTGTATTTGCTTGTTTTGATTAATCCTAAGAAGATGAATCCAATTGCTAGTTATCTGTTCGGTGGGTTTTCATCAGCTGAATATCAGGACGTTATGATTATTAGCATGATAGCATCTGTCGCAATCATAGTATTATTTTTAATGCAAAAAGGAATTAAATTATTGCAAGTTGGTGAATTGAAAAGTCAGTCTTTAGGATTAAATGTACAACAAGTAACGTATATTGTTCTTATAGTAGCTTCCATCATGACAGCAGTTGTGGTCGCATACGTTGGAGTTATTGGTTTTATAGGCATGATTATTCCACAACTGATTAGAAAATTTTATTGGCGTTATCAAATAGGATTACAAATGTTATTGAATATAATCATAGGTGCTGTAGTCATGATAATGGCAGATTTTATAGGAAGTACAATGATACAACCTATTCAAATTCCTGTAGGCATCGTGATGGCATTGCTCGGCGTACCAGTCCTATTTTATATTTTAGTTAAACAGACTAACATATGACGTTCACACTACTCTTTTGCTACAATAGTATTATTAAAAAGTTAAGAGGTCATTGAAAATGAATTTAAACTGCATTAAGGCTATCGTCTTTGATTTAGAAGGCACGCTATTAGATAGAGTTAAATCGCGTGAAAAGTTTATAGAAGAGCAATATGAACGGTTTCATGATTATTTTATTCATGTGCAACTAGCAGATTATAAGAATAAATTTATTGAATTAGACGATGATGAAGACAACGATAAACCTGATCTATATAAGGAAATCATTAAACAATTTCATATCGACCGTCTTAAATGGAGAGATTTATTTAATGACTTTGAAATGCATTTCTATCGTTACGTTTTCCCTTACTATGATACTTTGTATACATTAGAAAAGTTATCGAAACATCATTACATGATTGGTGTGATTGCAAATGGAAAATCCAAAATTAAACAATTTAGATTGCATTCATTGGGTATTATGCACGTTATTAATTATTTAACTACTTCTGAAACTGTAGGTTATCGTAAGCCGCATCCTAAAATCTTTGAAGATATGATTGATCAATTGGGGGTTAAACCATATGAAATAATGTATGTCGGAGATGATGCATTAAACGATGTTGCTCCTGCACGTGCAATGGGGATGGTAAGTGTGTGGTATAAACAAGAAGATGCAGAATTGGAGCCATTAACAGAAGAAGTAGATTATACGATTACTACCATAGAGGAATTGCTTAAAATTTTACCAGATAATTTTGAAACAGAAGGAGAAGAACAACATGGCAATGGATTTAATTACTAAACAAGACGGTACAACATTACACTATAGTACTATGGGGCAAGGTTATCCTGTCGTACTCGTGCATACCGCTTTTGATAATTATGCTGTTTTTAATGATTTAGCTAAGGTATTAGCAAAGTCTTTTCAGGTTGTGCTCATCGATCTGAGAGGACATGGTTATTCTGATAAGCCTAGAAATATAGAGTTTTATGACTTTGCTGACGATATAAAATTTTTATTAGATGCTATATATATTGATGAAGCAGCATTTATTGGCCATGAGATGGGGGCACTTATTGCTGCTGATATGTCTGTTAGAAATCCAGGCTATGTATCCTCAATCATATTAGTTAATCCTACTTCAATAGAAGGTGAATTGCCTGAAGAACGCTTGTTCAGAAAATATGCACATAAAATACGTAACTGGGAAGATGATAAGCAAGAAAAATTTTTGGATAAACGTAGATATTATAAAGCACGTAAGATGAATAAATTTTTAAAGCATGTCGTTGATACAAATAGTATTTCTACTAAAGAAGAAATTCAAGCTGTTAAAGATGTTTTCAAATCCGAAGGTATTGCAGATGTTTTCAAGCATGTTCAAGTTCCTACGCTTATTGTTGCTGGAGAACACGGAGAACGTACAACTACACTAGAAGCTAAAGAAGTCGCAGATTTGATTCAACACAGTGAATTTAACGTCTATCAACATTCAAGTGTATATCCTTTTGTTGAAGAACAGGCTCAATTTACTCAAGAGTCAACAAACTTCATTCACCAATATGCACCTAAATAAAAGAGTTCATACTGAAATTTTGTAAGGTAATAATCAATGAATTAAGCAAGATATGTTTTACTATAAGCGCTGAAACAGTTGTTAAAAGAAAGTTATCTACACAATTTACGTAATCATTTTGTAATATTATTGTTATTTTAGTAATATTTATAGTACAATTAACATGAGCACAGAAGACATAAAGAATCAAAGGAGTGAGTGCTTATGAAAAAACTAATAACATCATTACTTGTTTTAGGATTAGTTTTAACAGGAGTAAGCGTTGGAAACAACGTTGAAGCGGCAACTGGTAATTCAATGAAAACAGTACAACAATTAAACAAAGGTGATAAATCATTAGAAAACGTTAAGATAGGCGAATCAATGAAGAGTGTATTAAAAAAGTATAGTCATCCTATCTATTCTTATAACCCAAATAGTAATGAAAAGTATTACGAATTTAGAACTGATAAAGGTGTTTTGTTAGTAACAGCTAACGGTAAAAAAGAAAGAGGAAATGTTACACGCGTATCAATGACGTATAATAATGCAAACGGCCCTTCATACAAAGCCGTAAAACAACAACTTGGTCATAAAGCTATAAGTCGTGTACATTATAATAATGTTACAGGTAACTTTGGCTATATTCAAAAAGGCCAAGCAAGTTATCAATTCAGTTCAAATTCACCAAAAGATAAAAATGTGAAGTTATATCGTATAGACTTAAATAAGTAAGAAGAATTGGATATACGTTTTATAAGATAAAATAGTTTGAAATTTGAAGAGTTTAAAGATGAAATCATAATTTGTAAAATGGATTTCACTTTAGCTCTTCTTTTTATTTTAGTTGCTAATGATGATATGATTAATCATTATGTTCAAGTAAAATTGTAAGATGTATGATAAAATTTTAATTTGAAAATAATTAACTTATGAAATCTACAATTTACATCAAGATTTAAATGAAAAGGAGTAAATCATGCGTACGAATGATAAAGTATTACTCGAAAATATTAATGATTATTTTAGTCACAAAGGAATGTCACCACACTTAATTGATGATATAAAAGAAAAATATCGACAAGATATTAAAAAGTCTGAAGAAAAAGATCAAGATTACATTGAATATAGAGGTAAATCACCTGCGCAATTAATATTAACAATTCAGCGTAATTTGTTTGCATTACAACTCAATCCAATGATTTTCTTTATCATTAACTTTATTCTTATTTCATATTTGTACGATAAACAATATGTACCTTTTCAAGCAATTACCGGTATAAGCTTATTTTATTGCTTAGTCATATTTCCAATAACACTCATATTATATGTGCGTATTGCCAAAAAAAACTATTTATACAGTAATAAGTATGAAATGAGAACTGGAATAATCATTGGTATTATTGTTTTAATTCTAGTAATTATGCAAGGATTTCACTTTAATTGGGCTATTATTCCTATTTCTATCTACGGTCATCAGTTTGTATTTTTCGCTGGAATCATTCTAAGTCTTGTTGGTATATTCTTTAAACGTATAGAATTTGTTGGAGTTGGCTTACTATTTTGTCAAAAAACAATAGATGCAATGGTAACTAATCCGGAAATTGCACAGTTTTTCTCTTTAGCAATATGGATTATACTTGTTGTGCTAATCATTTTTTATACGATACGTTTATCTGCACGTACTAAATCATCATAATACAAAGATTTTAACTCAGAAAATATGCTAGACATATCTTTCTGAGTTTTTTAATTTATTAAAATATATCATTTGTTTACCATAAAGCTTGTTTTAGAAAATGAATCACCATTTTAATCTAAAAATAATTTAATTAAACTGAAAATAACCTGAAAGCGTAACACTATTTTAATATGGGTATATAAATGACTAAAGGGAGGTGCCAAGATGAATAAAATTCAAATTTGTAATCAGATTGAACTTAACTATATTGATGAAGGCGAAGGCATCCCCATCATTTTAATTCATGGATTAGATGGAAATTTGGCAGGATTTAAGGATTTAAAAAATGAACTCAAGAAGCAGTATAGAGTAATTACTTATGATGTCAGAGGTCATGGGAAATCTTCACGAACAGAATCATATGAATTAAAAGATCATGTTGAAGATTTAAATGATTTAATGAGAGCATTAAACATCGATTCTGCACATATTTTAGGACATGATATGGGGGGCATCATTGCAAGTGAATTTACTGAAAAATATCAATATAAAGTGATTACATTGACAATTGTTTCGGCTAAAAGTGAGGACATTGCAAATGGTTTCAACAAATTAATGGTTGATTACCAAGAAGAATTAGCAGGGTTTAATAAATCTGAGGCAATGATTATTTTATTCTCTAAATTATTTAAAGAGAAAGATAAAGCAATGAAATGGTATCAAAGCCAAAAATTATACAATAGACCAACTCCGGAAGAAAGTGCAATTGCAGTACGTGCATTGCATAATATTAAAGATTTAACTCGTGTTCATCATAATGTGTCAATACCTACTTTAATTGTGAATGGTAAGTACGACCCACTCATACAAAATAAAAGTCATTATGATATGGATCAATATTATGATCAAGTTACAAAAATTGTATTTGATAATTCAGGACATGCACCACATATCGAGGAACCAGAAAAATTCCTGAAACTCTATTTAGATTTTGTTAGTTAAAAAATAAGAACATAAATAAAAACCCTTAAATGATTATTGTCGGAAAATCATTTGAGGGTTTTGTAGTAGCAGTAAAGTTTGGACTCAGATCACTATCGTATTAACTTAATAAAAGAGTAAAACAGTCTTATCTTTCATAAGTGAAAGAAATATCTGTTTTACTCCCTAGCCATTATACTTCATTTTCATTATTTGCTTCTTTGATACGGTTGTTTACTCGTTTAAGTAAATCATCGATTTTTTTACGCTGCTTAGAATCTACTAAGATTAAAACAGTTCTTTCATCGTGTTCATTACGTTTTTTATTAAAGTAATTTTCTTGAGATAAATTTTTAACAGCTTTAACAACTTGAGGTTGTTTATAATTTAAGTGATTGATAATATCTTTAAGATAATATTCATCTTCTTTATTCTCACTAATATAAGTTAATACTGCAAATTCTTCAAAGCTGATTGAGAATTCTTTTTTAATTATACCTTTTAATCTGTCAGCATAAGTGACCATAGCTAATAATTCAAAGCAGTCATTGATTTTTGAAATAGCCATTAATGAAACCTCCCTATTTATATCATATCCATAAATCTTAAAACCCATCCTTTTAAATTTAAAGATAGTTAATTATATTATTGAATTAAGATTACTTGGATACTATACCGTAATTTATTAATTTATATCTATTTTTCTTATGAAAATACGAAAGTGTCTGTCATAATATAGTATTAATTTAAATTTAAAGAATATATTTAATGCTATATTATTTAGTTAATTATAACTAAATAAAAATAAGAAGTAAACAAATAAGTGTTTATAAAACAAATTATCTTTTAAAGATTATACTTGAATTAGCAATGTAGCATTTGCTATATTCAAAAAAAATAAGATTGTTTCTAATTTCCCTTAATTTAATAAAAATTATACTAAAAAGAATACTTTTTGGAAAGAATTTTACTAACATTTTTATATATAAATGTTTATTAATTTAGAAGTAGGATTTTTAACAACTTTTTCATCTATCAATAAGCCTTTAGTTATATTGATATACCCACTTTTTAAACTCTTTTTGTATGTTACTTCTCTTTTTTTAATTTTCCCGTTTTTTAGAATTAAAACATAGCGTTTTTGAATAATAGCTGTCGTAGGTAACTCTATGTCATTTGAGGCTAATTTGATTTTAAAGTGTGTTCCAATTCGATAATTGGGTTGTGTAGAAAGTGAAATATCGTAATATGAGACGCCATTTTTTATTTTTGATGGTATATTCGAAATTTCTTTAATTTTACTTGTGAATTGAGTGTGGTCACTAGATGTTACAGAAATATTTTGATTAATTTTTAATAAATTTAGCTCAGATTCTGATATATTAGCACGAATAATACGTTCGTCGCTATTAATTTGCAGTATCTTTTCGTTTGGTTTTGAAGGGATAGAATTAATATATGAAATATTTCCGTTAATTGGTGAAAATAAAGTGGACTTAATTGAGGATTTAGTTTGAATCATTTGTAATTTAAGTTGATTATTGAATGAATAATAATGTAAATCATTTTTAGAATTGAAAGTTTTGTTGTTACGTTCATTACTAAGTGTATTTTGGAGTTGCTTATATAAATGATCTTTCTCATAATTGTAATATTCTAACACTGGAGCGTTTTTTGATACTTTGCTATGATTTTTTACTAAAAGCTTTTGGAGTTGTCCTAAAGTGGGAGTGTAGTAGAAAGTGTAGCTGTTAAGAGGGGTTTGTATACCAGTTGTTGAAAGGAGTATTTTGGGCTTTGCTTTTATAGTTTTTATATTTTTAATATCTTCTGTTTCAGAAGTCAATTTAGAGAAGGTAATGTAACCAAAACTACAAGTTGTGACAATAAAAATGAATAGTAATGAAGAAATAACGATGCGTTGCTTGGTCATGGATGTTCACCTCTTGATATTATTGTAATGCTATTATACACGATTGTTTTAAATAAAAATATATTAATTTTAAAATATGCATTAGTTTATGTTTATATATTGTTTTATTTCGAAAAATAAAGTGAATAAATTTAATAAAATGAAAAATAGAAGGCCATCTTTAATTTTAAAATATAAGGTTCTACATAAATGTTACTATAAGAAGAATCACTCATAAAAACTGCCAACAAAGACAAAACCTTTGCTGGCAGTTTGAAATAGAAATCTATTTGTGTGATGAATATACATTAATATAAGCGGAAAATTTTTATTCAGAATAAGAGGATTAAAATAATCGTAATAAAATAATACCTATAGCTATACATAATAATCCGCCTAACTTACGTGATGTTATTTTGTTTTTAGGTGAACCCAACAAACCGAAATGATCGATAATAATCCCCATAATCATTTGGCCCATCATAGCAATTATAGTAGTTAAAGCTGCTCCTAAGAAAGGCATTAAAATAATATTAGATGTTACAAATGCCATTCCTAGTATCCCTCCAATAAAATAAATAGGCTTAATCTTACCTAGTGTTTTATGAGTAGATGATATTTTCAGACTACGATTAAATACTAATGTTAATATAAATAACGCTATTGTACCCACGCTAAATGATATGAGCGAAGCAAATATGGATGAGTGTGTGTGTTGAGCTAGTGTGCTGTTAATTGTTGTTTGGATTGGTGGAGCGAAACCAAATACGAATCCAATAAGCAACCAGAATACTATTGGTGTATTCTTATGTCTATTAACAGGATGTCTACGAACATAATTCATAAATATAATTCCAGTAATTAAAAATATAATTCCAACACCTTTAAATATTGTAAAAGATTGTTGATGGGCGCCCAATAATCCAAATGTATCAATGATTACACCCATAATAATTTGCCCTGTAACCGTAATAACAACAGTAAGTGCTGCGCCTAATCTTGGTAATAATAATAAGTTTCCAGTTAAATAGATAACACCTAATAGTCCTCCTAGGACCCAAGTATAGTTAAGTGTTTGTTTAGAAAAGAATTCTGGTGTTAATACTTGTGGATGAACAATAAGATTAAGCACAAGTAAGCATATTGTTCCGACAGCAAAAGATATGGTTGAAGCATAAAAAGATGAACGGGTAAATTGGCTTAGCCTTGAGTTGATTGAAGTTTGAATAGGAAGTAACATACCAACAAAAATTCCTAAAAGATATAGAAAAAACAATGATAAAAACCAACTTTCTCAATTTAATATGATTATCATACCATTCATAATCATGTTTCTAAAATGATTGAGCCATAAGCAAAGTATAGAAATAAGTTGTGAATGTTCCAAGGTGTCATACAGCCGATACTATTTTGATGAATCATTATAATAAAATACACATTAAACAAGTTTTAGAACTAAAAAAGCGAGACATCATTTTGAATTTGATATCTCGCTTCATATTAATAAAAGAATATTGTAAATTAAGTTCTTTTTTTCTATATTTTTAGACTTGGACAATTTTAAAAAATTTGTTCTTTCATAAAGTCTTATTTATGATTTTAGTACTTTTAATAAAATGTCAAAAATAGTGTTTTATGAATTAATTTTTATCTTCAAATATAACAGTTGTACTTTTATCAATAAGTTGTGCAGCATAAATTTTGACAGGCTTTCCCAAACTAAATCTTAAAATGTCTAATTCTAAAAGTTGGTTCATACTTTCT
Organism: Staphylococcus sp. HMSC077D08; assembly: GCF_001837945.1. Classification (NCBI taxonomy): domain Bacteria; kingdom Bacillati; phylum Bacillota; class Bacilli; order Caryophanales; family Staphylococcaceae; genus Staphylococcus; species Staphylococcus sp. HMSC077D08. The sequence goes on from NZ_KV834824.1 coordinate 23,329, forward strand.
TTAATTAATTGTTCTGTAGTAATAGCATTAAAATCGGGTAATAGTAGTTTGACGGGTTTATTAAGATTTGATTTGAATATGAGTTCCAAAGTTTTTGACATACTGATGTATCCTCCTTAAATTAAAGATTCTGTTTTAACGATCTCGACTTTGTCATACTCTTCGCCACTAATACGTTCAATGATGGAACGAAAAGATTTGATTTGATCATTAGAAACAAGCGGATTAATGTTAGAAAAACGACGCTTATGTTCGACTACTTTACCCTCAGAATTATGTTTGATTTGAGTAAAGATAATCGTCACTTGATTGACTTCATTCATAATAAAACCTCCTTTCACTATATATATCGAAATAGATTGAAAAAAAGGTCACTTTTTTTGAAAAATTTAGGCAAATGCCTTTGATGTGATACATGCGTCATTTATCATTAATTATGAAACCCGTTTTTGAAGGTATATGAGTTAAGTAGAATTGTTAAATAGTAAAAGAGAAAAGTGGAAATTGATATTTAAAATAACCAACTTAAAAGATTGATCAGTGTCTAAACTTGCTATTTATATAGTATTAAAATATTAAGAACTCTTAATATGAGAATGAATTAGTTCAAGTTTATAGATGAATGAAAAATGATAGCCTCATGGATTCTTTCTTATATAAATAAAAGTTTTATTACCTTTTGGATATAAATAAGAATAGGTTACCTTTTGTGATATGACCATATAGGGAGAACGCGTTAGTGCTTGAATCAATGTATGCTCAATAAACGCATTCAAATCAACTATCAATATCAAATCATAAATCATGTTGCACTATAATAAGGATTAAAACTTGCTGATTTAACTAATTTAATAAAAAATATTTGATTATCATTTCTTTCAATCGGGAATATCAATTTCTATCATTTAACTATATTTTGGATATCAGATAACTTTAGAAATATTGAGGTTTATTGAAATACGATGTGTTTCAAATCGTCACCCAATGATTACACTTAATATAAATGAAAAAAGAAAAGGAGGGGTTAAATGAGTTTAGTCTATCTTATGGCGACTAATTTATTAGTCATGTTCATAGTTTTATTCACTCTGAGTCATCGTCAACTTAGAAAGATTGCGGGCTATGTTGCATTAATAGCTCCTATTGTGACATCTACATATTTTATTATGAAAATACCAGATGTGATTCGAAATAAATTTATTGCTGTTCAATTACCATGGATGCCTTCAATTGATATTAATTTAGATTTAAGATTAGATGGTTTAAGTTTAATGTTCGGTTTAATTATTTCACTAATAGGTGTGGGTGTATTTTTCTATGCCACGCAATATTTATCTCACAGTACGGACAATCTTCCTAGATTTTTCATCTATTTACTATTATTTATGTTCAGTATGATTGGCATTGTAATAGCTAATAATACCATTTTAATGTATGTATTTTGGGAACTCACAAGTATTTCCTCATTCTTGCTTATATCCTATTGGTACAATAATGGTGAAAGTCAATTAGGCGCCATTCAATCATTCATGATTACAGTGTTTGGTGGGCTAGCGTTATTAACAGGATTTATCATTTTATATATCATTACGGGAACAAACACAATTACTGATATTCTTAATCAACGCAATGCAATTTCACGACATCCATTATTTATACCAATGATTTTGATGCTTTTATTAGGTGCTTTTACTAAATCTGCACAATTTCCGTTTCATATTTGGTTACCAAAGGCCATGGCAGCACCTACACCAGTAAGTGCTTATCTTCATTCAGCAACAATGGTAAAGGCTGGTATCTTTTTACTATTTAGATTTACACCTTTATTGGGACTTAGTAATGTTTATATTTATACAGTGACATTTATTGGTCTAATAACTATGTTATTTGGATCTTTAACTGCTTTACGTCAATACGACTTAAAAGGGATACTCGCTTATTCTACAATAAGTCAATTAGGTATGATTATGACAATGGTAGGTCTAGGTGGAGGTTATGCTCAGCACACATCAGATGAATTGTCTAAGTTTTATATTTTAGTGTTATTTGCTGGCTTATTCCATTTAATGAATCATGCGGTTTTTAAATGTGCATTATTTATGGGCGTTGGTATCATTGATCACGAGTCCGGAACACGTGATATTCGTTTGCTAAATGGTATGCGTAAAGTCTTCCCTAAAATGCATATTGTCATGTTGCTCGCTGCATTATCTATGGCAGGTGTGCCTTTTTTAAACGGATTCTTAAGTAAGGAAATGTTTTTAGATTCGTTAACTAAAGCAAATGAACTTGATCAATATGGCTTCGTATTAACATTTGTGATTGTTTCAATAGGTGTCATCGCGAGTATCTTGACCTTTACTTATGCACTTTACATGATAAAAGAAACATTCTGGGGAAAATACAATATAGAAAAGTTTAAACGTAAACAAATACATGAACCATGGCTATTTAGTTTACCAGCTGTGATTTTAATGTTACTTATTCCAGTTATCTTCTTTGTTCCAAACGTTTTTGGCAACTTTATTATTTTGCCCGCAACCAGATCTGTATCTGGGATAGGAGCGGAAGTTGATGCATTTGTACCACATATTTCTCAGTGGCATGGTGTGAATCTTCCATTAATTTTAAGTATAGTTGTTATTATTATTGGACTTATTTTAGCTCTAGTTGTGAATTGGAAAGAGGTTACGCATCAAATAATCAAAAGAGCTTCGATTACAGATGGCTATCGGAAAATTTATAGAGAATTTGAATTATACTCAGCTCGTGGTATACGTGCATTGATGAATAATAAATTGAATTATTACATCATGATTACATTATTTATTTTTGTAGCTATTGTAGTTTATGGATATTTGACTGTGGGTTTTCCACATGTACATCAGCTTCATGTTAGTTCTTTCGGACCGTTGGAAGTTATCCTATCAGTTGTAACATTGATTATCGGCATTTCATTAATCTTTATTCGTCAACGACTAACGATGGTGGTATTGAATGGAATGATTGGATTCGCAGTTACATTATATTTTATTACAATGAAAGCTCCGGATTTAGCTTTAACACAGTTAGTTGTTGAAACGATTACGACAATCTTATTTATTGTTAGTTTTTCGAGACTACCTAACATCCCTCGAGCTAAGGCAAATTTAAAAAAAGAGACCTTCAAAATCATTGTGTCACTTGTTATGGCATTGACGGTGGTATCACTTATTTTTGTTGCTCAACAAGCAGATGGTATGCCTTCAATTGCTAAATTTTATGAAGATGCATATGAACTTACAGGTGGAAAAAATATTGTCAATGCGATACTTGGTGACTTCAGAGCTTTAGATACTATGTTTGAAGGACTAGTGTTAATCATAGCTGGATTAGGTATTTATACGTTACTTAATTACAAAGATAGGAGGGGACAAGATGAAAGAGAATGATGTAGTACTTAAATCAGTTACAAAAATTGTAGTGTTTATTTTGTTAACATTTGGATTTTATGTATTTTTTGCTGGCCATAATAATCCAGGTGGTGGCTTTATTGGTGGCTTGATTTTTAGCTCGGCATTTATCTTAATGTTCCTTGCCTTTGATGTAAATGAAGTGTTGAAAAGCTTGCCAATTGATTTTAAAAAATTAATGATTATAGGTTCACTCATATCTGTTGCAACTGCATCAGTGCCTATGTTTTTTGGAAAGCCATTTTTATATCAGACTGAAGCAAATGTAGCGTTTCCATTACTAGGACATGTTCATGTAACTACTGTGACTTTATTTGAGCTTGGCATCTTATTAACAGTAGTGGGTGTGATTGTTACAGTTATGCTATCTATAAGTGGGGGTAGATCATGAATTTAATATTACTCCTTGTGATAGGATTTTTAGTATTTATTGGAACTTATATGATTTTATCTATTAATTTAATTCGTATTGTTATTGGTATTTCTATTTATACACACGCCGGTAATTTAATTATTATGAGTATGGGGAAATATGGACCTCATATGTCTGAACCGCTTATTCAAGGTCATGCTCAAAACTTTGTTGATCCTTTATTACAAGCCATCGTTTTAACAGCCATTGTGATTGGATTTGGCATGACTGCGTTTTTATTGGTGTTAATATATAGAACTTACAGAGTAACTAAAGAAGATGAAATAAGTGCATTGAAAGGTGATGAAGATGATGAGTAATTTAATAATATTGCCTATGTTGTTGCCTTTTGTATGTGCTTTAATTTTAGTCTTCACTAAAAATAAAAATCAAATTTCAAAAATCCTATCCATTACAACTATGATTGTTAATACAATTATTTCAATTGCTTTACTTATTTATGTTGTTAATCATAAACCGATAACACTTGATTTTGGGGGATGGAAAGCACCTTTCGGCATTCAATTTCTAGGTGATTCATTGAGTTTGCTTATGGTGTCAGTATCATCTTTTGTTGTTACGCTAATAATGGCATACGGCTTTGGTAGAGGAGAGAAGCGAGTCAATCGATTTCACCTTCCTACATTTATCCTTTTATTAACAGTGGGTGTTATTGGTTCGTTTTTAACTTCTGATTTATTTAACCTATACGTGATGTTTGAAATTATGCTTCTTGCTTCGTTTGTACTTGTTACATTAGGACAATCTGTTGAGCAATTACGTGCAGCGATAGTATATGTTGTTCTGAATATTTTAGGTTCGTGGTTGCTTTTATTAGGAATTGGCATGTTATATAAGACAGTCGGAACACTTAATTTCTCACATTTAGCGATGCGATTGAATCATATGGAAAATAATCAAACAATAACGATAATATCTTTAGTATTTTTAGTTGCTTTTAGTTCAAAGGCAGCACTAGTAATTTTCATGTGGTTACCTAAAGCATATGCAGTGCTTAATACGGAACTTGCGGCGTTATTTGCAGCATTGATGACAAAAGTTGGGGCTTATGCACTTATTCGTTTTTTTACCTTACTATTCGATCATCATCCAAGCGTTACGCATACATTGCTCGTGTTTATGGCTTGTATCACAATGATTATCGGTGCGTTTGGTGTCATCGCTTACAAAGATATTAAGAAAATTGCGGCTTATCAAGTTATTTTGTCTATCGGATTCATTATTTTAGGTTTAGGTTCTCATACTATACCAGGTGTAAATGGTGCTATCTTCTACTTAGCCAATGATATTATCGTTAAGACATTATTGTTTTTTGTAATTGGTAGTCTTGTTTATATGTCGGGCTATCGAAATTATCAGTATTTAAGTGGACTGGCAAAAAGAGAACCATTCTTTGGTGTTGCATTTGTCGTGGTAATTTTTGCTATAGGTGGCGTGCCTCCATTTAGTGGTTTTCCGGGTAAAGTCTTAATATTCCAAGGGGCTATTACAAATGGTAATTATATTGGTTTAGCACTTATGATTGTGACAAGTTTAATAGCTATGTATAGTCTTTTTAGAGTGATGTTTATAATGTATTTTGGTGATGCTGATGGAGAACAGGTACAATTTAGACCACTACCTATTTATCGTAAAGGTTTACTTAGTGTTTTAGTTGTTGTGATATTAGCGATGGGTATTGCAGCCCCTGTTGTTCTAAAAGTAACAGAGGATGCAACAAATCTTAATATGAAAGAAGATGTCTTTCAAAAGAATGTAAATACACATTTGAAGGAGGTTAATCGTAAGTGAAGCAAGTTGTTTTAAATATTGTTATCGCGTTCCTTTGGGTACTCTTTCAAGATGAAGATGAATTTAAATTTACAACCTTCTTTGCTGGATTTTTAATTGGTTTAATTGTGATTTATATTCTACATCGCTTTTTTGGTGAAGAATTTTATTTGAAAAAGATATGGGTGGCTATTAAATTTTTAGCTGTATACCTATACCAGCTTATTACTTCTAGTATAAGTACCATAAATTACATCTTATTTAAGACGAATGAAGTTAATCCAGGTTTGCTCACATATGAAACTTCATTAAAAAGTAATTGGGCTATTACTTTTTTAACGATTTTAATTATTATTACTCCAGGATCGACAGTTATTCGAATTTCTAAAAATACTAATAAATTTTTTATTCACAGTATTGATGTGTCAGAAAAGGATAAAGAACATCTTCTAAAAAGTATTAAGCAGTATGAGGATTTAATTTTGGAGGTGACACGATGATTGAAATGTTCACTCAAATATTTATTATAAGTGCATTGGTGATTTTTGGTATGGCACTACTTGTTTGTCTAGTCAGATTAATTAAAGGTCCCACTACTGCTGATAGAGTTGTATCATTTGATGCCTCAAGTGCTGTTGTTATGTCTATTGTTGGCGTGATGAGCGTTATTTTTAATTCGGTATCTTATTTAGACTCAATCATGTTAATTGCAATTATTTCGTTTGTCAGTTCGGTCTCAATTTCAAGATTCATCGGGGAAGGACGTGTCTTCAATGGAAATCATAAAAGACATCGTTAGTCTCATTGCTGCGATATTTATTTTCTTAGGAAGTATTATTGCATTAATTAGTGCAATAGGGATTGTAAAATTTCAAGATGTCTTTCTAAGAAGTCACGCCTCAACGAAAAGTTCTACATTGTCAGTATTACTAACTGTAGTTGGTGTACTAATCTATTTTATTGTGAATTCAGGTTTTTTCAGTGTCAGATTATTATTATCACTAGTCTTTATCAATCTTACCTCTCCGGTTGGAATGCATTTGATAAGTAGAGCAGCCTACCGTAATGGTGCATATATGTACAGGAAAGACGATGCACCTAGACAATCAACTATCTTGTTAAGTCAAAAAGAGTTTAATACGCCAGAAGAATTAAAAAAACGTGCAAAACTACGAGAAGAAAGACGAGAAAAATTATACTATAAAGAAAAAGAATATATTAATAAAATAGACGATTGATTGTTTAAGCTTTTAAACTACTAGCATATAAAAGATATATCTTATATACTAGTAGTTTTTGTATATCTGAGGTGAAGATATTAATGATATAAAAGCTATTTATTTAAGAATCTGGTTAATAAATGATAAAATTATAATCAAGAATAATTGTGAATGACAGTTGTCACTAATTTTTCAATGAAATTACACATAAGCATTTTCTCGTTCGAAGAAGCGAGCTTTATAATTTAAATGTTCATGTTTGATTTCACTGATAAAGAAAATGATTGAGTTTTGAATAGTATGTTTGTGGCATGATTGAGTGTTAATAGTTATGTCCTTATAGGAATGACTTTATTGTTATTATTTCACTTCTTCAGTGTTGCAGTAGATAACCTCGCAACTTTTTATTGTTTTGATGACTAAGTTTGCAATTAAAAATTAATAAAGAGGTGAAAGTGTGGAGATATTTGAAACTCTACTCATATTTGTCGCACTAGTTATTGTGAGCTCCTTTGTACATACTTTCATACCTAAAGTACCTCTTGCATTTATCCAAATTTTTCTTGGGATGATTTTATACCTCACTCCCATTCCAGTTGAATTCAATTTTGATTCTGAATTATTTATGGTTACATTGATCGCACCATTACTATTCGTTGAGGGTGTTAATGTTTCAAGAGTACATTTAAGGAAGTATATCAAACCTGTTATGATGATGGCTCTAGGTCTTGTTATAACTACTGTTATAGGCGTAGGACTGTTTATTCATTGGATTTGGCCTGAATTACCTATAGGTGCTGCTTTCGCAATTGCAGCTATCCTTTGTCCTACAGACGCTGTTGCTGTACAAGCAATCACGAATGGTAAGGTTTTACCAAAAGGTTCAATGACCATTCTTGAAGGTGAATCTTTACTTAATGATGCTGCAGGTATCATTTCATTTAAAATTGCCGTTGGTGTATTGATTACTGGAACTTTTTCCATTTTTGATGCGATTCAACAATTTTTGATTGCCTCTATCGGAGGTGCTATTGTCGGCCTACTTATAGGTATGGCTTTAGTTAGATTTCGTTTAACATTAATGAGACGTGGCATTGAGAACATTAACATGTTTACATTTATACAATTGCTGACGCCGTTTGTCACTTATTTGATTGCTGAATTATTCCATGCATCAGGGATTATTGCAGCAGTAGTTGCGGGACTCGTGCATGGATTTGAACGTGACCGTATAGCTCAAACGAGAACACAACTACAGATGAGCTATAATCACACATGGAGTATTTTAGGCTACGTTTTAAATGGTTTTGTGTTTTCAATTTTAGGTTTTTTAGTACCAGAGGTAATAGTGAAAATTATTAAAACTGAACCGCATAATTTATTATTCTTAATCGTCATCACATTGCTAGTCGCTCTTGCGGTGTATCTCTTTAGATTTGTGTGGGTATATGTACTTTATCCTTATTTCTATTTATCTGTCAGTCCATTCCAAAAAATGATTTCTAAAAATGATGAAGATAAAGTTACTGAGAGTAAACCTAAGCGTAGCTTATATGCACTAATCATGACTCTATGTGGTGTGCATGGAACAATTTCACTCGCAATCGCCTTAACCTTGCCATATTTATTAGCAAATCATGAAACATTTGCTTATCGAAATGATTTATTATTTATTGCTTCCGGAATGGTAATATTAAGTTTAATTATTGCACAAGTCATTCTTCCTTTAGTAACGCCTGATAGCCCTAAAGTGAAGATAGGTAATATGTCATTTAAAGAGGCGAGAATCTACATTTTAGAACATGTTATCGATTATCTAAATCAAAAATCGACGTTTGAAACGAGTTACCGTTATGGAAACGTCATTAAAGATTACCACGATAAACTCACATTTTTAAAAACGGTTGAAAAGGAAGATGAAAACTCCAAAGAACTAGAACGACTTCAAAAGATTGCATTTAACGTAGAAACAAAAACGCTAGAGAAATTGGTTGATGATGGCGAAATTACTGAGAGTGTTCTTGAAAACTATATGCGTTATGCTGAACGAACAGAAGTGTATAAACAAGCTTCGTTATTAAGACGTATTATTGTTGGTTTAAGAGGAATGCTATTGAAACGTCGTGTAAAAACAAAAATTAATTCAGCATCATCTCTTAGTGTTACTGATAACTTATTAGAATTGGGTAAAATCAATAAGCTTGTTCATTATAACGTCGTAAGTCGTTTAGCCCAAGAAGCTACTACTGATAATAAACTAGAAGTAGGTATGATTTGCGATGGATATCTGATGAGAATAGATAACTTAACACCGAACAACTTCTTTAATTCCAGACATGAAGATACACTTACCAAAATTAAATTAAATGCTTTAAGAGAACAACGTCGTATTCTAAGAGAACTAATTGAAAATGATGAGATAACAGAAGGTACTGCATTAAAATTAAGAGAATCCATTAATTATGATGAAATGGTTATTGTAGATAGTATGACATAATGAATAAAAAATAATATATAAGCAAAGCTTCCAAATGACTTCTTAAACTAAAGTTGATTTGGAAGCTTTTATCATTTTAAATGATATGGTTGCTTAGAATATATTGTTCGGTTAAACATATTTGTATAGATCGCATTCATGTAGTTTGAAATTTTATTTAAAATGAAAAAGTTGCACTAATATCAATTGATTAGTGCAACTAACGTCTCCATGGGGAGGATAATGGATACCACGGAGATAACTGAGTGATTATTTGTGGCTTTAGTAACTATTCAAAAATTGAATAGAACTTATAAATATTAATTACAATTAATGACACAAGTAATTAGATATTCATTGTATATACATTATTCATACTTATCGCTCAAAAATATGAAGTAATGTATTGGTACATCATCATTATTTAAAGCACCATTTACGGAGAGGGTGGGGCTTCAGTTTATTTATGATAATGTACAGCTAACTAATACCACCATATCGTGTGTAAAAGATGTTGTTTATATTATAGGAGGGTAATATAAAACCACACGATATGGGACTACTAGTTATATAGTATGATGAGTATAAAGAAGTAATCCTCTGCTCAAAATGTTTAAATATAATGGCAGACGATGACTGAGTTGAAAGTTGGCTTGAAATAAGTTGTTTCAACTATAGTCTTCGTTGCCATTAGCGACTGAATTCAAAACGAATCCGGTCTTATTAACATATCATTTAGGGCTATTTTTACCATGTTATTTCATACTACCATGTATTGTATCAATATTAGATTTCATCATTTTATAGTATGAATCCCCTTTAGTACCTTTCTTACCTATAGAGTCGGTAAATACTTCACCATAAATATCTTTCTTAGTTTCTTCTGATAAACTTTGCATAGCTTTTTTATCTACGCTCGTTTCAACTAATAAATGTTTTAAATGATGATCTTTAACAAATTTAATAGCTTGTTTCATTTGACCAGGTGTACCTTGTTTTTCTGTGTTTATCTCCCAAATATAACCTGGTTTAACATCGAATTGTTGAGCAAAATATTTAAATGCACCTTCACTTGTCATCATGGCACGTTGATTTTGGGGTATGTCATCAAATTTATTTTTACTATCTTTATTAAGTTCTTCTAATTTTGATATATATGCATTCCCTTGCTTTTCATATGTAGACTTATCTTTTTTATCATGATGTTCTAGTGATTTTTGTATTGTTTTTACGTATTTAATTCCATTATCTAAACTTAACCATGCATGAGGATCTTGTTTGTTTTTGTTACCTTCCTCACCATTTAAGTATATTGGTTTAACATTATTTGATGCTGCTATCACACTTTTATCTTTTGTTGATTTTCCTGCTTGGTCAAGTGCTTTTTCAAACCAACCATTTCCAGTTTCTAGGTTTAAACCATTATAAAATACAACGTCAGCATCTGTTAATGCTTTAATATCTTTAGGCTTAACCTCATATTCATGTGGGTCTTGTCCTACTGGAACGATGCTATGAACATCGACTTTATTTCCACCGACACGTTTAACCATGTCATAGAGAATAGAGTTTGTAGTTACAACTTTTAATTTTCCTTCATGTGAGTGATGTTCATGGTTACTTTGATTCCCACACGCGGCAAGGATAATTAAAAATGCTATTACTAAAGCGAGAATTTTTTTCACGTTAAAGCGCTCCTTTTTTGTTTATTTTTAATTCTAGTGATTGATAGCGTTACAATATAAATCATAAAGGTACAGATTACAATAGTTGCTCCACTTGGAATATTATATATATAACTAAAATATAGACCGATAATCGAACTTATCACGCTGATTATGCTTGCAATTACCATCATGGTATAAAGTTGTTTACTGATTAAAAAAGCTGTAGATGCTGGAGTAATTAGTAAAGCAACTACAAGGATGATTCCAACTGTTTGTATGCTCGCAACAGTCACAAGTGCGAGTAATAACATGACAAAGTAGTGAATTATTGTTGTGTTCAGACCGCTCATACGACTAAAAGTTGAATCAAATGTTGAAATCATTAAAGGTCTATAAAAGATAATAATAAGTAAAATAACTAATACAGTAATGACAATTGTTGTCCAAAATGATTGATGCGTAATTGCTAATAAATTACCAAATAAAATGTGATATAAATCTGTTGTACTATTGATTAAACTAATAATTATGACGCCAGATGCTAGGAATGCAGTGAAACTAATTCCTATTGCAGCATCTGGTTTTGTTTTACTGTTTGAAGTAATAAAACCAATAAACAAACTTGCAAGCATTCCTGTTACAAGTGCCCCGATAAACATTGGAATATTAAATAAGAAAGATAAAGCAACACCTGGTAAAACAGCATGACTCATGGCATCACCCATTAAAGAAAGACCGCGTAAAACAATAATGCTACCCATCGTCCCACATACAATCCCAACTAAAATAGATGTGATTAATGCACGGTTTAAAAATTGATAACTAAGTAAATGGTTAAAGAAATCTAACATCTAATTCGTACTCCCTTGTGAGGATAGTGTTAAAAGCGAATCATCTTTGTAATTAATGAAAGTTGCATTTAATCGTTTAGATGATAGGGCTTCTTTTGTTGGCCCCAAAAATTGCAACGATTGATTTAATAATAAAATGCGATCAAAATATTGATCTGCTTTTGATAAATCATGATGAACAATTAAAATCAATTTACCCATATGTCTTAAATGTTTAATTTTCTTCATAATCAGTTGTTCGCTGTAAATGTCGATGCCAACAAAAGGTTCGTCTAAACAATAAATATCACTATTACTCATAAGTGCTCTTGCAACAAGAACACGTTGTAATTGTCCACCACTTAATTCTGCAATTTGCCGATGGCGTATATGGTCGAGTTCTAAATCATTCAGTAATTGGTTAAGTTTCGTTTTTTCAACTACACTTGCTTTTTTAAACCATCCAATGTCTTCATAACATCCTGATAGTATCACTTGATCCACTTTTATAGGAAAATCTAAATCAATATGTGCTTTTTGTGGGATATATGTAATATATCTAAGCTGTGTATGTATAGGGTGATCATATAATGTATGTTTACCAGTCGCTTTAAATTCTCCAATAAATGCTTTGAGAAGAGATGATTTACCGGCACCATTAGGTCCTACAATACCAATGATTTCACCATTTATAGGTAATGAGAATGTAATATCTTTAAGAATGTGCTTTTTTCCCAAAAATAAATTCAAATGATTCACTTCGAGCAATAATTAAAACCTCCTAATAAAAAGTTTAGGTTAACCTAATTTATTTTATAATATACCCTGAAGTTTTAACATGTCAAGTTAATTCATGGTACAATAAAGTGAATGTGTGAGGTGAAACGATGTTAACTGAAGAAAAAGAGGATTATTTGAAAGCAATTTTGACTAATGATGGCGACGTGTCCTTTGTATCAAATAAAAAACTATCACAATTTTTAAATATCAAACCACCATCAGTAAGTGAAATGGTGGGTCGTTTAGAAAAGGAAGGCTATGTTGAAACAAAACACTATAAAGGTGCCCGTTTAACTGAAGAAGGATTAAAGCAAACGTTAGACATCATTAAGCGACATCGATTACTAGAATTATTTTTAATAGAAATTTTACAATATAATTGGGAAGAAGTTCATCAAGAAGCTGAAATACTTGAACATCGGATATCAGATTTATTTGTAGAACGTTTAGATAAGATTTTAAACTTTCCGAAAACATGCCCTCATGGAGGCGTCATTCCTAGAGGTGATCAATATAAAGAAATTTTTACTACGTCAATTCTCAATTTTGAACCTGGAGAATGTGTTACTGTACGACGAGTTCGTGATAAGACAGAGTTGTTAGTTTACTTATCAAGTAAGGATATTTATATTGGAAATACAGTTGAAGTTGTATCCAAAGATGATACCAATAAGGTTATTATTCTTAAGAGGAATGATATTGTAACAATTTTAAGCTATGAAAATGCGATGAATATTTTTGCAGAAAAATAAACGATAAAAAGAGCCTAGGATTAATTTCCTAGGCATTTTTAAGGTATTGGAATTTCGTGAAAAAATTTAAATGTGTTTGTAATAAGCGTTTTAAGTCATTGCCTCGTTGTTAGAATGTGATTACCAATTCAATGTATAGAATGATGAAATTTATGTATCGTATTTATAGTATTGTGTATTTGATTAATAAATACACAGTATAGAAATTGAATAATATCCATACCAAACTAAAGATAAAGGTGGGTACTCGAGTAATCTCCGTTAAAGCACTGCCATCCCAAGAAGGTTTAGGTCGTTGAAAGGTAAGACGAAAAATCGTCCATGATGATTGTAATATTTCACCTAAAAGTACGCCTAAAATAAAATGGTAACTTAATGTGACGATGTCATAAATGAACCATTGATGGTCTTGCCTAAATACTAAATAGAGTAAACTTGAGATGAGTATAATGACAATCAAAGGTGATAGTTTACGGGAAGTAATAAAGAAATAATATATAAAAATAAGTAAATATATAGTGATAAATATACTTGGATATTGATAGTGAATAGATACCAATCCAGTTAAAAACATCAATGGTGGCATAAGATAACCGCCTATAGTTGTAATGAACTGACCTAAGTATCCTTTAGATTGTGTAATGGCATAGCCTTGTTGTGAAGTGACGTTTCTTTCTCGAGGGCTTGTCACAATGACAAGATCTTTGGCCTTCCCACCAACGAGTTTGTTAAATAAGACGTGTCCAAATTCGTGTGTAAGTACCGGTATATAATTTAAATAAATATCTAAGAAAGCGTTAAAGCCTTTATATCTATAATAGTGTATGATTAAGTAAAGCAGTCCAATAACTAAAATAAGATAGATATTTAATTGGATAGTTGTAGTAATAAAATTTTGTATATGAATCATAAGTGGACCTCGTATTTTTAAAAGTTAAAATCATCTTTATTTAATTATATATGAAAAGACTATGGATATCCTTTAGACTTTAGATGTAAATGATTAGAAAATATTTTTTGTTTAAATTTTCATGTGTTAAAATATTCATGCATTTTAAACGTGTTGTAAAGTGGGGATTGGATATGTATCAAAACCAAAGAATAAAAAATAAAATTAACATATTAGGTGTAAATTTTGATAATACTACAATGTTGGAAATGGTAGAAAATATTAAACAGTTCATATCTAGTAATACAGATGATAATTTATTTATAGTGACTGCTAATCCTGAAATCGTGGATTATGCAACTGAACATGAGCAATATAGGAATTTAATTAATCAAGCTGATTATGTAGTTCCAGATGGTACAGGAATAGTAAAAGCTTCAAAGCGATTAAAACAGCCATTAAAACGGCGTGTGCCAGGAATAGAACTTCTTGAAGAATGTTTGAAAATAGCACATGTCAGCCATCAGCGTGTATATCTGCTTGGATCTAAAAATGAAATTATTGAGACAACAGAGAAAAAGCTTCAATCTCAATATCCTAATATTCACTTTGCACATCATCATGGCTATATTCATCTAGAAGATGAAACAGTCATAAAGCGTATAACAAGTTTTAATCCTGATTACATTTTTGTAGGAATGGGATTTCCAAAGCAAGAACAATGGATTCAAAAGCATAAGGACAAATTTAAACACACTGTAATGATGGGCGTAGGTGGGTCGTTTGAAGTATTCAGTGGCTCAAAGAAAAGGGCACCTCAAATATTTAGAAAGTTAAATATTGAGTGGGTATACCGTGTACTTATCGATTGGAAACGCATTGGGAGAATGATAAGTATTCCTAAATTTATGTTAAAGGTAGCAATACAAAAATATAAAATGAAATCAAAATAAGTGTAAAAAAGGGAGGCAATCAATTCGGATGAATTTTATTGCACTCCCTTAATGTTTTAGTTTTACTTTCTTCAAATTTATTTTACGACAAAACGTGACTCATCTAATTTATTTCTAAATTCCTTTTGTTCTGCTTTAGATTTTTTCTTAAAAGTTTTAAGAAATGCCTCATAATCAGGTAATACTTCTTCAAGTTCGCCGAATTCTTTTAGTTTACCGCCCTCTATCCAAGCGATTTTTGTACAAAATTCGCGCACTTGTCTAATATTATGACTAACAAAAAATATTGTTTTTTTAGCCGCTTTAAATTCATAAATTTTATCTAAACATTTTTGAGTAAATGTTTGATCGCCTACTGATAATGCTTCGTCAATAACTAATATGTCAGGATTAACAGTAATATTAATTGAAAATCCAAGTTTTGCACGCATACCACTTGAATATTTTTTAACAGGTTGATAAATAAATTCGCCGAGTTCACTAAATTCTATAATTTCCGGCATTAATTTTTTAATTTCTTTCCTTTTAAAGCCCATGCAGAGCATTTTAAATTCAATATTTTCTACACCTGTCAATTGTCCGTTTAAACCTGCATTAATAGCGATGACACTCACATCACCATGTCTTGTTATTTCACCGGAACTTGGTGAAATTGAGCCACCAATCATATTACTTAAAGTAGACTTACCTGAACCGTTGATGCCGACTAAGCCTATCACATCTCCCTCATGCGCTGTTAAACTTACGTTATCCAGAGCGTAAAATGTTTTATTTTTGTTTTTAGGTATTAATGCATCTTTAATTCTATCTTTATTATTTCTATAGATACGGTATTCTTTTGTCAAATTTTCAATATTTACCGAAACGCTCATTTTGTACCATCCTTATAAACATTTATATAGATTATAATATACAACACATCAGTTGTTAAATTTATTAACCTAGTGTAAAGTGAATAGAAGATTTTATTGAAAATAAATTTAACACAGTGAGTTAAGAAAGTGGTTCATTTTCTAAAATTCAATCTTACACGAAATTTCTAACAATTTTTAACTGAATTGATTGTATAATATAATGAGCTTATGATAAACAGTTAAATGTTATTATTTAAGAATGGACTCAATGAATCAAATTAAAGAGAAACTATTAATGATTTACAATAGATAGATAATCTATTATAGGAGAAAGCGTGGTTAAGTTTAATGTTCGCAGTTGGAACGGTTTTAAAAGAACATATCAAAAACTTCTATTTAATTCAAAGACTAGCACAATTCCAAATTAAAATTACCAATCATAATAACTATCTGGGTATTGCATGGGAAGTATTGAACCCTGCTTTACAAATCATGGTGTACTGGCTTGTTTTTGGTTTAGGAATTAGAAGCAATGCACCAATACATGGCATTCCGTTTGTATTTTGGTTGTTAGTTGGTATAAGTATGTGGTTCTTTATTAATCAAGGTGTGTTAGAAGGGACTAAATCAATCTCTCAGAAATTCAATCAAGTGGCAAAGATGAATTTCCCACTTTCAATCATTCCTACTTATATTGTAACAAGTAGGTTCTATGGTCATTTAGGATTATTAGCAATTATTATAATAGCTTGTATGTGCAATGGAATTATCCCTTCAATTCACATTGTACAATTACTTATATATGTACCTTTTGCATATTTACTAACATCGTCGGTGGCACTTTTAACATCAACTTTGGGGATTTTAATTAGAGATACGCAGATGATTATGCAAGCATTAATGAGAATATTGTTTTATATGTCTCCGATTTTATGGGTGCCAAAAAATCATGGCGTAAGTGGTTTGATTCATCAAATTATGTTATTTAATCCAGTATATTTTATCGCAGAATCATACCGAGCAGCAATATTGTTCCATCAATGGTATTTCATAGATCATTGGAAGTTAATGCTATATAACGTTATTATCATTCTCTTATTCTTTATAGTAGGTTCTATTTTACATAGACGCTATAGAGATCACTTTGCGGACTTCTTGTAAAAGTGTCAATCAAGAGAGTTCTATTAACGGTTTACCATAAAATGAATTAATATTTAGCTTATTATTAAAGATTTAGTTTTTTATAAAAAGAAATTTTTAAATAACTGGTTGTTAGAAATAGTTCAAATTTAATATATGCCATATTGACATTATGAGGTAGGACAATGGATTCAAGATGAATTCGTAGTCCTACTTTTTTAATAATATCGAGACTTTTAGTAGAATTTTTGAGTAAATTAAAAATTATTTGCTTTTATTTTCTTTGAAAGTAAGTATCGTTTATAATTTGATATAATGATTGGAAATTTAAAGATGGTGAAAAAATGAGATTGATAATTAAAAAGATTTATATCTTAGCTATTGTGCTTTTAAATATGATTTTTAAACCGTTTAATGTTAATTCGAAGCACATTGTGATAATGATGACCTTTAAGCAAGATGTTTTGCCTATTATAGAGGCCTTATGTAGTGAAGGATACCATGTAACGGTTATTGGTAAAAAAATATACCAGAAAGATATTAATAACATTAATCATGCATATTTTATACCCGCCGGAAATAAATATATTATGAAACATATGAAAGTATTAAGTAAAGCAAAGGTTATTATTTTAGATACGTATTATTTAATGATGGGTGGCTATCAGAAGAAAAAAGGGCAAACTGTTATTCAAACATGGCATGCTGCCGGTGCTCTTAAAAATTTTGGTTTAACTGATCATCAAGTTGATTTAAAAAACAAGGCTATGGTAAGACAATACAAAAAAGTTTATGATGCTACCGATTATTATTTGATAGGTGGGGAGAAAATGGCTCAATGTTTTATACAATCGTTTGATGCATCACCATCGCAAATGTTAAAGTTTGGACTTCCAAGACTGACCCAATACTTTAGAAGTAATCTTAAGTTAGAACAACAACGATTAAAAAAGAAATATCATATTACAAATAAACTCGCAGTATATGTTCCGACCTATAGAGAAGGTCAAGTAGCACAACGTACTATTGATAAAGAAAACTTTGAACGGCACTTGCCGAATTATACGTTATTGAGTCATTTGCATCCTTCGACTGTTGATTGTCAAACTGCTCATTCAATCGATGTCACCTCATTGTTAATTATGGCGGATATTATTATAAGTGATTATAGCTCATTACCTATTGAAGCAAGTGCACTTAATAAACCGACACTTATTTATAATTATGATGAACAACAATATGAAAAAGTAAGAGGATTGAATGAATTTTATTATGCAATTCCTGAACGGTATAAAATGAGTAATGAAGAGTCAATTATACAAGCGATACATGATAACGATGAGCAATTTCAATCTTTATTTAATGATTGGCATCAATATAATTCAAAAGATAGTCTTAACCAGTTAGTCCATTTTATTAATAAGTTGGTGAAATAATGAAATTAGCAATAATTATTCCAGTGTATAACGCTGAAGAAACGATTAAACGGGCCATACTCTCAGTTGATACTAGTGTGCCTTATGAGATTATTTGTATCAATGATGGTTCAACTGATCAAACACAACATGTACTAACAGAACTACAACAAAAACATCCTCACATCAAAGTCATTCATCAGAGTAATCAAGGAGCAGCTCGAAGTAGAAATGTTGGCTTAGAAGCTATGTCTGAAGATGTTGATGCATTTTTATTTTTAGACGCAGATGATGAGTTTTTACCTAGTAGGATTGATTTAATGGTGGATGCTTTTAAGAAAAACAAAGAAACCGATATTGTTATCGGTCAAATGGCCAGAGAAGTTAACGGCGAATGGCAAGTCATTTCGACCCATCAATCTATGGTGAAAGATGCGATTGTCACACTTGATCGTAAACCGGATATTTTACAATCGATAGGACCTGGAGCAAAATTATTTAGCACGAAGTATGCCGGATTACGTTTTGATGAAGATGTCGTTTTCTGTGAAGAACATACCTTTATTGTCAAAGCGTTCTCTAAAGCGCGAGATATTCAACTTATACCTAACATTGTATATGGCTATAATGAGAGAGAAGGATCAGTAACAGCGCAACGTGCTGATACATTTTTACCTTATATGAGTGATGCGTTAAAAGTTCGTCAACGCGTGATGGAATTACTATTATTATTAGATGAAAAAATCTACTATAGTTATCGAATGGATAACCTCATAGTAAGTTACTTAATACAGGCGCATTTAAAGAAAAATAACAAAATGACGCAATCTTTGCTTGAAAGTGTTATAGCTTATATGAAAGCTATGCAGCATACACATTACTCGGGAGAGGCTATGTTTCGAATTGTTAGAGCTGTTGAACAGAGTGCAACGCATTGGACAAAGCCTTTATACTTACAATGGAAAAAGGCACTTAGTGAGGTTGGAATTGGCAGACCAGGCTTAATTCGTTTTAAACTTCAAGTTATACCTAAAAAGTTATCATTTTCTGGTAAAGAATCACTAAAAAGAATTTTTAAAAAATAACTTTTCTTTGAAGTAAGTTTTAAATTTATTTATGTTTAGTATCTAATATAGTATTAATGGCATGCTCAAAATATTTATGATACATTAAGATTATAAATTTTTATTAAATTTTTAGTTAAGGAGAATTTCGTATCATGAAAAGAGTCATTACTTATGGTACATATGACTTGCTTCATTATGGTCATATTGAATTACTTAGAAGAGCTCGTGAGATGGGGGATTATCTTATCGTTGCGCTTTCTACTGATGAATTCAACCAAATCAAAAACAAAAAATCATATTACGATTATGAACAACGTAAGATGATGTTAGAGTCTATTAGATACGTAGACTTAGTTATCCCTGAAGAAGGATGGGGACAGAAAGAAAAAGATGTTGATCGTTTTGATGTTGATGTTTTTGTGATGGGTCATGATTGGGAAGGGGAATTTGATTTCCTTAAAGATAAGTGTGAAGTCATTTATCTTAACCGCACAGAAGGCATCTCAACTACCAAAATCAAGCAAGAATTATACGGAAAAGATACAAAATAACTAAGAGTATTTATGACACTATTGAACATTTAATCTCGAAAAGAGAGATAAGAAAGAATTGTTCTTTAAATTAATGTGAACTAGAGTTGGAAAAGGTTGATATAAACTTATTTTTATCTAGTCATCGATTGCTAATATGTAAATGAAACCTGAGATAATGATAGATGTCTCAGGTTTTATATTTAAAATCAAACATTCTGTAATTCGAGATGCTTATATATTATTTAATAAAGTTGAAGACATAAATCTAAATCTATGAGAACAGTAGTAAGATATTATTTAATGAGAAAATATCTTGCTACTTTTTTCTATATTGATAATATATCAACCTCATCTTTCTCGAATGTGTGTGGATGTAAGTGCATTGCATTTGTTAGATGCTGCTATGCAAAATTTTTATGGCAAAGATTATGTTTTAAGGTGTGGTTTGACAGCTATTATATAATGAATAGAAATTCTTTTAGAATACATCAAACGACAGTTAATTTTGTATCAATAAAGTCATAAAACATATACATGATAGTGAGTTTGATAAATTGAATCCTCATATTGGTATCACGTATTATCATTTTTAAATATTGTTAAATTTCATCACATATATTTTAATATTTTTAGATCTTATGTGTAGCTGATTCGGATAAAATCGATTATTCGTAGAAATATTGAACCATAGTAAATATTTCGTTAGTACTTTTCAACACAGAACGGTGACAGAAAATAAAAATAAGATGACGTGCAATTTTTTGTACTATTAAATAATCTTTTGCGTGTGTTCTGATAAAAAATGTTATAATATCAACTACGAAGAACATAGTTACGTACATGAGAAGTTGAATGTTAAAATTACATAGTTTGCAACATTTTGGGTATCATATAAATTTGCTTAAAAGACTGATAAATAAGCAATCGTTATATATCTTGTGATTTGGGATGAAATGAACTTTTACAAGATTAAGCAAGATCAAATATGAATATAAAGACGAGGTATAACTATGAAAGAACAAAACCCTTTGTTTTTCTTATTTAAAAAACTCTCATGGCCATATGGGTTAATCATTGCAGCGGTTATCATTACTTCGTTGGGAAGTTTAAGTGGTTTATTAGTACCATTATTCACTGGACGTTTAGTTGATAAATTTTCCGTCAGTAGCATTAATTGGGGAATGATAGCTATATTTGGCTCGATTTTCTTAGTTAATGCATTACTTAGCGGTATAGGCCTATATTTGTTAAGTAAAATTGGTGAAAAGATTATTTATGCGATTCGTTCATTATTGTGGGAACATATTATTCAATTAAAAATGCCGTTCTTTGATAAAAATGAAAGTGGCCAATTAATGAGTCGTCTAACAGATGATACAAAAGTGATTAATGAATTTATTTCACAAAAGCTACCTAATTTATTGCCTTCTGTTTTAACTTTAATAGGTTCATTAGTCATGCTATTTATCATGGATTGGAAATTAACTTTATTAACATTTATTACTATTCCTGTATTTATTTTAATCATCGTTCCTCTCGGACGTGTGATGCAAAAAATATCTACCAATACGCAATCTGAAATTGCGAACTTCAGTGGATTATTAGGTAGAGTGCTTACCGAAATGCGTTTAGTTAAAGTATCTAATACTGAGCGTTTAGAGTTAGATAATGCGCATACAAATCTTAAAAAAATATATAGATTAGGATTAAAACAGGCTAAAATATCAGCAGTCGTGCAGCCCATTTCTGGTGTTGTTATGCTATTAACTATTGCGATTATTTTAGGTTTCGGTGCATTAGAAATAGGTACTGGAGCAATTACTCCCGGAACTCTTATTGCTATGATATTTTATGTAATCCAGTTATCTATGCCACTGATTAACTTATCGACACTAGTTACGGATTATAAAAAAGCTGTGGGTGCGAGCAGTCGTATATATGAAATTATGCAAGAGCCTATTGAACCTACTGAAGCTTTGTCAGAATCTAAAGACGTTACGATCATCGACGGCGAATTAGTATTTGAGCACGTGGATTTTAAATATGACGTTAAAAAGATTTTGGAAGATGTGTCATTTAGTATTCCACAAGGTGAAGTGAGCGCGTTTGTAGGACCTTCTGGTTCAGGTAAAAGTACGATTTTTAATTTAATTGAGCGCATGTATGATATTGAACGTGGAGATATTAAATACGGTAATCAAAGTATTTTTGATATTCCACTTTCAAAGTGGCGTACAAAAATTGGTTATGTTATGCAATCTAATTCGATGATGAGTGGAACGATAAGAGATAATATTTTATATGGTATTAATAGAAAAGTTGATGATGAAGAGTTAATAGAGTATGCTAAGCTTGCTAATTGTCATGATTTTATTATGCAGTTTGACGAAGGTTACGACACGATGGTTGGTGAGCGTGGACTCAAATTATCAGGTGGTCAACGACAAAGAATAGATATCGCTAGAAGTTTTGTTAAAAATCCTGATATTTTGTTATTAGACGAGGCGACAGCGAACCTAGATAGCGAAAGTGAATTAAAAATTCAAGAAGCACTTGAAACCCTTATGGAAGGCAGAACTACTGTAGTTATTGCTCATCGACTTTCGACTATAAAAAAAGCTGGTCAAATTGTATTTATTGATAAAGGTGAAGTTACCGGTAAAGGAACACATCATGAATTGATGGCAAGTCATGATAAATACAGACATTTTGTTACATCTCAAAAATTATCAGATTAATATTAATCACGCCCTAATAAATGAGTGGAAGGGCGTGTTTTTTTATGTAAGTTTTGTAAAAATGTCATTTTAACCCTATTTTTCACGTGGTATAATAACTTTTGTAAGATTAAAAGAACTTTTGGGGTTTGTATAGAAACATAGTACGTAAAACAAACGCTTTCATTTTTTTGTTGTTCATCATTGTTCACCATTAACAAAATACATAGAATGACATATTGATAGTCTTACAGGATTGCATAATCAATGCATGAAAGTATAAAAATACATATAGGTAGGTGCCAAATGTTTTTATTAGTTAATATCATTGGGTTATTTATTTTCCTAGGTATAGGAGTTATTTTCTCTAGAAATAGGAAGAATATACAATGGAAATCTATTTTTATTTTGGTTATTTTAAATTTGTTTTTAGCTTGGTTCTTTATATATTTTCCATGGGGAAGAACAGGGGTTAAAGGAGCAGCTAACGGTATAGCATGGGTTATAGAATCCGCACATGAGGGTACTGGATTTGCATTTAAAAGCTTCACGTCTAATAAAATGATGGACATGGCAGTAAGCGCGCTCTTCCCTATTTTATTAGTTGTACCATTATTTGACATTCTTATGTACTTTAATATACTTCCAAAAATCATTGGCGGTATTGGTTGGGTACTTGCTAAAGTTACACGCCAACCTAAGTTTGAATCATTTTTTGGTGTTGAAATGATGTTCTTAGGTAATACTGAGGCTCTTGCTGTTTCTAGTGAACAGCTTAAACGCATGAATGAGATGCGGGTACTAACTATTGCAATGATGTCTATGAGTTCAGTTTCAGGAGCAATTGTGGGCGCTTATGTGCAAATGATACCTGGAGAACTTGTATTGACGGCAATTCCACTAAATATTATTAACGCAATTATAGTTTCTTGTATTTTGAATCCTGTATCAGTTGAAGAACAAGAAGATGTCGTGTATAGCATAAGAGATCACCAAACTGAAAGACAACCATTTTTCTCATTTCTTGGAGATTCAGTTTTAGCAGCTGGAAAGCTTGTATTAATTATCATTGCATTTGTCATTAGTTTTGTAGCTTTGGCTGACTTAATTGATAGATTGATTCATTTAATCACACATCTTATTGCAAATGGTATTGGTGTCAAAGGTAGCTTTGGTCTTGATCAAATCTTAGGCGTTTTCATGTATCCATTTGCTTTACTATTAGGTTTACCGTTTAATGAAGCGTGGGAAGTAGCACAACAAATGGCGAAGAAAATTGTAACAAACGAATTTGTTGTGATGGGTGAAATTTCTAATCAAGTCAATGCAATGACGCCTCATCATAGAGCAGTTATATCAACATTTTTAGTTTCTTTTGCAAACTTTTCAACTATTGGAATGATTATAGGTACATTGAAAGGTATTGTTGATAAGAAAACGTCTGATTTTGTTTCCAAATATGTACCGATGATGTTGTTAGCAGGAATTTTAGTATCCTTACTTACTGCTGCATTTGTTGGAATATTTGCTTGGTAATTTACTTTTTAGATTTTTAATTTATATAGGCACGCTACTCATTCTATTTTGTAATTAGATGAGTCGTGTGCTTTTTAATTTTGCAGAAAGCTGACGAATTGATTTACGAATTTCTAAAATGATAAAAACCAAGCATAAAAGTGAGGAGACACTTTTTATACTTGGCTTTTATGGGAAATGAATATTAATGTACTTGTAACGGTAAGGACTAGGTACTGTCACAGTACTTCGAGCAAAATTTGTTTTGTTACTATAAACAACACAAAGGAGATAACTTCTCTTTCAAGAAGTTAAAGTTATTATAGCAGACCTAGGCGTATAAGTAAATTAAAAATTCAGAATATTTAAACTTGTTCGAAAGCGGATGTGTTGAATTTCTATTTTAGTACGTTTAATATGACATATTTTTATAATTACGAATATTATGATATGTGAAGTTGTTTTTTTAAATCATATATTTATTTGAAATTTTATTGTAGTAAGTAGTTACCTTATGCTAACATTTTAATAATTAAACAAAGTTTTAGGGGTGATTGAGTGAATAAAACTATCAGAGATATCATTTTAGTTATTATAGGTTCATTTATTTTCTCTGCAGGTATCAATGCATTTGTTATTTCAGGGAATTTGGGTGAGGGTGGTGTCACTGGTATAGCCATCGTATTATATTATGCTTTTCATATTTCACCGGCAATAACCAATTTTGTTTTAAATGCTATTTTAATTATTGTGGGTTATAAATATTTGAGCAAACGTAGTACATATTTAACTATTTTTGCTACAGTACTCATTTCAATCTTTCTAAGTTTAACTGAAACATGGCATGTAGAAACTGGGAATGTTGTAATTAATGCTGTGTTTGGTGGGACTTGTGTTGGTTTAGGAATTGGTATTATCGTTCTAGCAGGGGGAACAACTGCTGGAACGGTTATTCTTGCGAGAATTGTTAATAAATATTTAGATATTAGTACGCCATACGCTTTGTTATTCTTTGACCTTATCGTTGTGCTTATTTCATTGACAGAAATTCCTTTGGCGAAGTGCTTAGTTACAGTTATGTCTTTATATATAGGTACAAAAGTGATGGAATTTGTTATAGAAGGATTAAATACTAAAAAAGCAATGACTATTATATCTAGTTGCCCGAATGAGGTAGCAAAAGCTATTGATCAGCAAGTTGGAAGAGGATTAACAATATTAAATGGACACGGTTATTACACTAGAGAAGAAAAAGATGTACTTTACGTCGTCATCTCTAAAACACAAGTTTCCCGTGCTAAACGAATTATCAAAAATATTGACGAAAATGCCTTTTTAGTTATTCATGACGTTCGTGATGTATATGGTAATGGTTTTTTGTTAGATGAGTAAAATTTCAATATGTTATAAAGTTAGAAAGTTGCTAAAATGTAAGACACTTTTTAAAGTGAAGCCTAAAATGGTTACTTAGTTAAAGCCATTTTGGGCTTTTTATTATTATACAGTTCCCTACTTATCTATTATGGCCAATACTACTCACTTAATTTACTGCTGCTCATTTACGAGTATGATATATAACCTAGTGAAAATAATTGTTAGTCATAATATAGAAGAGATGTTATAATAAAAACTGTGATAATGATTATCAATTACCAGTTTGTGACTGATAATGAGTGAATAACTTAATCAATAACAATGTTTTTACTATATATAAAGCAAGATTTTAGAGAATGAAAGTAGGGGAATTATTATGAGTCGTTTAAGTGGTGAACAAGTGAAAATTGGCTATGGTGATTCTACGATTATTAATAATTTGGATGTCGCAATTCCTGATGGAAAGGTTACTTCTATTATTGGACCTAACGGGTGTGGGAAATCAACTTTATTGAAAGCGTTATCTAGACTGTTGTCAATTAAAGAAGGTAGAATTAATTTGGATGGTAAGAGTATTCATGCCACATCTACGAAAGAAATAGCTAAAAAAATAGCGATTTTACCACAATCACCAGAGGTCCCAGATGGACTTACTGTGGGAGAACTTGTTTCTTACGGACGTTTTCCACATCAAAAAGGATTTGGTCGTTTAACTGCAGAAGATAAAAAAGAAATTGACTGGGCACTGTCAGTTACAGGTACAAGTGAATTTCGTCATCGTACTATAAATGATTTAAGTGGTGGACAAAGACAACGCGTGTGGATTGCAATGGCACTAGCTCAACGTACTGATATTATTTTCTTAGATGAACCTACAACTTATTTAGATATTTGTCATCAATTAGAAATATTAAATTTAGTCAAAAAGCTCAACGAAGAAGAAGGTTGCACTATTGTCATGGTTTTACATGACATTAATCAAGCAATACGCTTCTCAGATCATCTCATTACGATGAAAGCTGGAGATATTGTTGCGACTGGTCAAACTGAGGAAGTGTTAACTAAGGACATTCTAGAAAAGGTATTTAATATTGATGGTGTTTTAGATATAGATCCGAGAACAGGGAAACCAATTTTAGTTACTTATGATTTATTCTGTCAGACCTATTCATGATTAAATGAATACAGTCTTATTGATAAAATATGATTATAATAAAAAATGCTCAAAATGATAATTGTTTTGAGCATTTTTTATATTAATAAGCCTATAGAGTATTTTAGTATCATAACCATAGTTTGAAAAAAATTTAACACGTGAACCACAATGATTTTTAAAGTTCACCATTTATACATTTATTATTGCTATTATAAGACGTATACATATAAAGAAAAAGTGTTTGAAAATATATTGTAATTTTACGGTCCAAAACGTTGAGAATCATTTTTTAAATGAAATTTAAAGGTAATTATGGTATTATAATAATAATTGTTATATAAAATCTGGACAATAGGAGGACATTGCCATGCAACATCTTATAAAAAAACATGTATTGAATGGCGAGTTTGAACTAGTTAGACAGTTAATGTCCGAAACAGATTTTATGGAATTTGAAGAAGCATACATCTCTAGTGCTCATGAAGTAGAGAGTATGATGTTTTATACATGTATTCTAGATATGATTAAGGTAGAAGAATCATCAGAATTACATGATTTAGCATTCCTTTTACTTGTTTATCCTTTAAGTGAATATGAGGGCGCACTAGATTCAGCATATTATCATGCAGATTCTTCCATAAAACTTACTGACGGAAATGAAGTGAAGAGTTTATTACAAATGTTATTACTTCATGCTATTCCTGAGCCAGTTATTTCGGATAAAAAGGCGTTTGATGTCGCTAAGCGTATTCTAAAACTCGATCCAAGTAATAATGTTGCACGAAATGTACTTAAAGATACAGCAAAACGTATGGATAATGTAGTTGTAGACATTAATGAATTGAATAATCACAGAGATGCACGCTAAAAAATGAGTTATAGTCGCTCAAGTTTATTGAAACTTTTGCGACTATTTTTTTATACATGATTACGATTGATTATGCATTTTGTTTATATTGATTTCCGAAAAATCGTTTCTTAAAATGATTAAAAATACATAATAGCTAAATTTATACATTTTTTAGGGTTGCAATAAAAAGTCAGTACGTTATAATGCTCACTGTGCAAACTCTAAGGAGGTAAATATTCACATGGGGCTGAATAAAGAAGCTATAAAAATTGGTTTTGCCTATGTCGGCATTGTTGTCGGCGCAGGATTTTCAACAGGACAAGAAGTGATGCAATTTTTCACACCATTTGGTTTATGGTCATATATTGGAGTGATTATCTCAGGATTTATACTTGGGTTCATAGGAAGACAAGTAGCTAAGATAGGTACTGCATTTGAAGCGAAAAATCACGAGTCCACATTGCAATATGTTTTTGGAAAAAAATTTAGTAAAGTTTTTGATTATATTCTTGTCTTTTTCTTATTTGGTATAGCTGTCACTATGATAGCCGGATCAGGTTCTACTTTTGAGCAAAGTTTTGGAATTCCTACTTGGTTAGGCGCATTAATCATGACAGTTTTGATTTACTTAACATTATTATTAGATTTTAATAAAATTGTAAGAGCTTTAGGAATAGTTACACCATTTTTAATCATAATGGTTATTCTTATTGCTGTGTTCTACCTATTTACAGGTAGTATTTCATTAGGGGAAGTAAACAGTGCTATGCCTGAAACGAGTGCTTGGAAAGGTATCTTTTGGGGATTAGTATACGGCGGATTAGCATTTGCTGTAGGATTTAGTACGATAGTAGCTATCGGCGGTGATGCTTCTAAGCGAAGAGTTTCAGGTGCAGGAGCAATGTTTGGTGGTGTGCTATACGCTATCTTACTTGCTTTAATTAACTTCTCACTTCAAACAGAATATTCAAAAATTAAAGATGTAGCAATACCTACGCTTAACCTAGCGAAAGGTATACATCCTTGGTTAGGTCTTGTACTCACAGTCATTATGTTAGCTGTGATGTACAACACAATTTTAGGTCTTTGTTATTCTTTTGCAGCGCGTTTCACAGAACCTTATAGTAAAAAATACCATATATTCATTGTTATCATGATGGTGATGGCATTTATTTTAAGTTTCGTAGGATTCGCTGATTTAATCAATGTTTTATACAAATTTATGGGTATTGTCGGATTATTTATTGTAGTAGCAGTGTTGATTAAATATTATAAACGTAAAAAAGATGATGAAGAGCATATCGCGTAGTCATTGCTTCACACTTTTATGATTAAAAAGTTTATTTTAATCGTGAAAAGGTTAAGGTTAAAAAATACATGCACAAGTAAATATGTTCATCCGAGTTGACTAAGTTAAAGATGCACGCTTATATAAAATATTTCTAAATTGAGTCAGCTTTGAGGGGTGGGACTTCGAATTCATCAAAATGGATTCTGTCCTACCCCTTTGTTTAATTATATCGATATTTGTTTTATTATATTAATAGCAAGACAAGAAGAGTAATTATTTGAAAGGGTTAGCCATGATGAAAAAAAAGCTAAAATGGATATGGATAACAACACTAATCATACTTGTTGTCTCACTTATATTGGCTTTTAATTTGAAGAGTCATTATAACCATGTTCATGATAAACAGAAGAGCAAGACAAATGTTCAAATTAATAACAAAAATGTAAAATTATATAGAGATATCTCATATGGTAAAGGTATGCCCAACAGCAAATTAGACATTATTACCCCAGCAGATATGAGCAATGATACGAAATTACCGGTAATTTTTTGGATGCATGGTGGAGGATTTATCGCTGGAGACAAACAATATAAAAATCAATTATTGTCAAGAATTGCAGAACAAGGATACATCATTGTCAACGTAAATTATGCGCTAGCTCCACAATATAAATATCCCACGCCGCTAGTACAACTCAATCAAGCTGTAAAGTTTGTAAAAGAGAATAAGCATGAGTTACCTATTGATTTTGATCAAGTTGTTATTGGGGGAGACTCTGCTGGTGCTCAGTTAACCAGTCAATATGTAGCTATGCAAACCAATGAAGACTTAAGAGATGAAATGCATTTTGAACAGCAGTTCAAGCCTTCACAAATAAAGGCTGCCGTATTTTTTGGTGGTTTTTATAATATGAAAACGGTTAGAGCAACCGAGTTTCCAAGAATACAATTATTTATGAAAAGTTATACCGGAACAAGTCATTGGGAAACAGATTTTAAAAACTTATCTCAAATGTCAACGCTCAATCAAGTGACTCATGAATACCCGCCGACATTTCTTTCGGTTGGTGATGCTGATCCATTTTACAGTCAAAATAAAGAATTTGCGCAAGGTTTGAAAGCAGAAAATATACCAGTAGATACATTATTCTATGATGGTTCGCACCACTTACATCATCAATATCAATTTCATCTAGATAAACCGGAATCAAAAGAAAATATCAAAAAAGTGCTGTTATTTTTAAGTCGAAACACATCATCTTCTGGAGTGGAGAGTAACGAGTCATCACAAAATCAGCCAACTCAAAATACTAATGAAGTATCCTTATACCCTTTTGATTCTTAAGTTTATTAATGCTTTGTGCATTAAGGTACGTCATTGCGAGAAGTACTGTATATGTTGGAAGAATACGATTGCATAATTAAATATCATAACTATATTAAAGAGATATCATTCATATTTAATGTACAATCACTATCAGCATCAAACAATCCTAAAGTTGTTATCTTTGTAATTTCTGTAAGAAATTCTACTCTGAATTATTGATAAAGTAAGCTTGATATAATTACATTTTTAATTCAGTCATCGACGCATAACATATTGAAATTCTCAAGACAATAATGTTCACCCCAAAAGCAAGACTAAATTTAGCTTTTGGGGTGCGTTTTTATGACTAAACAGTATAAATTTGATTTTAAAATTAAAGTAGTTTAAGAATAATTCAAAGATATACGAAGCGATGATGCAGTAGATTCATAATAAATAAAGAATAAATAATCTTAAACTTATAAGTAGTAAAGATAATTAAAATACGCCTCAATATGAAAGACGTATGATGATATTATTTAATATTTTAAATATGTGGTAAAATTTATAGTGACATACTTAGTTAATTTAATATTTTAGCCATTACATATTCGTTATAATATTTTTGGTTTATAAAAAGCTTATCTTTAAGTTCACCTTCGATTTGAAAGCCCATGCCTTTAAACAATTCTATTGCGTTAATGTTTTCTGTAACAACCGTAGCTTCAATACGTCGAATATGATGATTTAAAGCCCATGCTTCAATTCTATTGATAAGTGCTTGTCCAATACCTTGATGTTGGTAATATTCTCTAACTCCAAGGTACACGACAGCTTCGTGCTGTGTACGTTCATAGGTTTCAGTATTAACAAATACGTATCCAACAAGTTGCTCATCACTTTCAGCGACATATATCGCTTTGGTAGGTGAGGTGATGTATTTTTCTAAGTGTTGACTTGCGGAAGATATCGTTGGTGAATATTCACCTGGATTGTAGAATGTAAATTCTGATTCATCATATATTTGGCTTAATAGACTGATAAAGTTTTCAACGTCTTTAATACTAATTTCACGAATGAGATGTGTCATATCAACACTCCTGTTTTGTTAAATCAATTGTCTTCCTTATTATAATACACTTTACTTAATTACGCTTGATATAAAATTATCTAAAAGAAAGTTTAGGAGCTGATATTTATGAAGCCTAAAGTATTGTTAGCAGGTGGCACCGGCTATATTGGTAGATATTTAAGTCGAGTCATTGAACATGATGCTCAATTATATGCTTTATCTAAATATCCCAAACCTGATAAAGGATCTACGAACAAAATCACATGGTTAAAACGTGATATATATAATTACAAAGATGTAGTTGAAGCTATGGAAGGTATAGACATTGCGGTATATTATTTAGATCCAACTAAACATTCTGCTAAATTAACACATGCAACAGCACGAGATTTAAACTTTATAGCGGCAGATAATTTTGGTAGAGCTGCATCAATAAATAAGCTGAAAAAGATTTTGTATATTCCGGGGAGCCGTCATGATAATGAAGCCATTGAACGTTTAGGCGCTTATGGAGTACCAGTTGATTGTACGGATGTTGAAGTGAAACGTCCTCATATTAACGTAGAATTACAAACAGCT
Source organism: Staphylococcus sp. HMSC077D08 (assembly GCF_001837945.1). Lineage (NCBI taxonomy): Bacteria > Bacillati > Bacillota > Bacilli > Caryophanales > Staphylococcaceae > Staphylococcus > Staphylococcus sp. HMSC077D08. The sequence continues at coordinate 55,420 of NZ_KV834824.1, forward strand.
AAATATGATGATGTTCGAACAGCGATGAAGATGATTTTACCGAAGAAATGGACGCTCAATCAACTTGTAGATTATTTTAGTAGATGGTTAGATGAGACAAAAGGAACTTTTGTACATACTCAAAAACAAGGTCATCACTACATCATTTACAATAAGAACATTAAAAGCCCTTTAGCTATTTTCAAAATGATTAATACAACAGAAGATATAATTACATTACATCTTATTGGTGGTAAATTGATGAAACCAAAATTAAAGAAGCAAGCAAAATTAGAATTTAGACTTCTTAAAGGAACACGTTTAATTATGGTTCATTTATACGATTATATCCCTAGATTATTTTGGCCAATTTACTATTTCGTACAAGCACCGATTCAAGGACTTCTTATGAGAGGCTTTGAAATTGATTGTAGAATTAAGCATTATCAAGGGCGCATTCAATCAGGTGAGAAGATTAAATATACTAAATAATATATTAGGTGATTCGTTATGCAAATATTATTAGTCGAAGACGATAATACGCTTTTTCAAGAATTAAAAAAGGAATTAGAACAATGGGATTTTAATGTCGCTGGTGTCGAGGATTTTAGTCATGTGATGGAGACATTTGAGACATTTAATCCAGAAATTGTTATTTTAGATGTTCAATTACCGAAATACGATGGGTTTTATTGGTGTCGAAAAATGAGACAACAGTCGAACGTTCCTATTTTGTTTTTATCATCAAGAGATAATCCAATGGATCAAGTGATGAGTATGGAACTTGGGGCAGACGATTATATGCAAAAACCATTTTATACAAACGTCTTAATTGCTAAGTTACAAGCTATATATAGACGTGTTTATGAATTCGGAGTTGAAGAAAAGCGGACATTAAGTTGGCAAGACGCTACTGTGGATTTATCAAAAGATAGTATTCAAAAAAATGATAAAACTATCTTTTTGTCTAAAACAGAGATGATTATTTTAGAGATGTTAATCAATAAACGCAATCAAATCGTGACGCGAGACACTCTCATTACTGCTTTGTGGGATGATGAAGCTTTTGTTAGTGATAATACTTTAACAGTTAATGTTAATAGATTAAGAAAAAAATTATCAGAAATTGACATGGATAGCGCAATAGAAACCAAAGTTGGTAAAGGATACTTAGCTCATGAATAATTTTCGATGGTTTTGGTTTTTTATAAAATCTCGTAGTAACTGGATCTTGTGGATATTATTTCTCAACATTATTTTATTAGGTGTTGCCTACATAGATTATGAGATTTCAGTTGAGAGTGTTTTTTATATAGTGATATTAAACATAGGCTCGAGTATACTTTTCTTATTATTTACGTTTGTTAAAGAAGTCCGTCTATCTAAACATTTTTATGAAGATAAAGAAATTGAAGAAATTAAGCATAAAGATTTGGCAGAAACCCCATTCCAACAACAAGTCATAGATTATCTATATCGTCATATAACCGCTCAAAAAGAGAAAGTAGTCGAACAACAATTACAAATTAAAAATCATGAACAAACAATTACAGAGTTTGTTCATGATATAAAAACACCTGTTACGGCTATGAAATTATTGATAGATCAAGAAAGTGATGATCAGCGTAAGCGAGCGTTATTATTTGAATGGTCTCGTATTAATGAAATGTTAGATAAGCAATTATATTTAACAAGGCTTGAATCACAGCATCGTGATATGTATTTTGATTATATTTCATTAAAAAGAATGGTTATAGATGAAATACAAGTTACTCGACATATCAGTCAGGCAAAAGGGATAGGTTTTGAATTAGACTTTAAAGACGAACAAAAGGTTTATACAGATGTTAAATGGTGCCGTATGATGATTAGACAAGTTCTGTCTAACTCTTTAAAATATAGTGATAATTCTACAATAAATTTGAGCGGTTATACCATAGAAGGACATGTCGTTTTAAAAATTAAAGACTACGGTCGTGGAATTAGTCAGAGAGATTTACCACGTATATTTGATAGAGGATTTACTTCTACAACAGACCGCAACGACACAGCGTCTTCTGGTATGGGATTATACCTTGTACAAAGCGTGAAAGAACAACTTGGGATTGAAGTTAAAGTTGATTCAATAGTGGGGAAAGGAACAACGTTTTATTTCATTTTCCCACAACAAAATGAAATCATTGAGCGCATGTCTAAGGTGACAAGATTGTCATTTTAAACGTGCGTTTTGTTACTTACTATTATCACAAGTGTAATTAATAATCGATATAATAAATGATGTAAATTAAAGAAGATATGATAGTCTACATTAAGTTTGTCTTCGTAAAAGATAATTTGATTGAAGTATGACAGGAGTGATTATTTGTCGATATTAGAGGTAAGGCAGTTGTCAAAAGTTTATGGTGATAAGCAAGCTTTCCAAGAAGTTTTGAAAGAAATTAATTTAGATGTTGATGAAGGTGAGTTTATATCAATCATGGGACCTTCTGGTTCAGGAAAGACAACTTTATTAAATGTACTCAGTTCGATTGATTATATGACTAAAGGATCTATTACAATCAATGGGAAACAACTTGAGAAGTTATCTAATAAGCAATTATCTGATATTAGAAAAAAAGATATTGGATTTATTTTTCAAGATTATAATATTTTAAATACCTTAACAGTTAAAGAAAATATCATGCTTCCACTATCAGTTCAAAAGTTAGATAAACAAATCATGCATGAACGTTATCAACGTATAGTAGAGGCTTTGAATATTAGTGATATTAGTGATAAATATCCATCAGAGTTATCAGGTGGACAGCGTCAACGTACCTCAGCCGCAAGGGCATTTATTAATTTACCTTCAATTATATTTGCTGATGAGCCTACAGGTGCTTTAGATTCTAAAAGTACACTAGATTTACTTAAGCGTCTTAAATATATGAATGAGGAATTTAACACAACTATACTTATGGTGACACATGATCCAGTAGCGGCTAGTTTTTCAAACCGTGTTGTGATGTTAAAGGATGGACAAATCTTTACTGAGTTGTATCAAGGTGATGATGATAAACAAACGTTTTATAAAGAAATTATAAGAACGCAAAGTGTACTTGGTGGCATCAATTATGAACTTTAATGAAATTATCTTCAAAAACTTTAAACAAAATGTGACGCACTATGCTATTTATTTATTATCTCTTGTTATCAGCGTTGTATTATATTTTAGTTTTGTAACTTTAAAATATGCACACCATTTACACGGTAATCAATCGTTCCCTGTCATCAAAGAAGGCTCACAAGTAGGAAGTTATTTTTTATTTATCATTATTGTGGTCTTTTTGCTTTATGCTAATTTTTTATTTTTGAAAAGACGAGGGCGTGAACTATCGTTATTACAAATCATTGGTCTAACAAAGAAAGATATCATGAAAATGATTATGTTGGAGCAATTGATGACATTTATGATGACAACTATTATAGGTATCATATTGGGAATCTTTGGTTCGAAAATTTTACTCATGATTGTATTGCGATTATTAGGAATCAACGTGAGTGTTTCTATTATCTTTAATTATCATGCCATTTTAGAAACATTATTATTAATAGCTGTGTCATACGTACTTATAGTCTTTCAAAGCTATGTATATTTGCTTAAACGTTCTATTAAAGAGTTAGCATCTGATGTAAACAAAAAAGAGTTCAGTCATACGCGCACAACACTTGGTGAAGTTGTATTAGGTGTGCTAGGGATTATTATGATAGTTAGTGGTTATATAATGTCGACTAAATTAGTAGATAACGTAGAAACAATTATTCAACCGTTTGCTATTTTATTTTTAACTGTTATAGGATCATATTTTTTCTTTAGAAGTACAGTTTCATTGATATTTAAAGCGATACAGCGGTTGAGAAATGGAACGGTAAGTGTCACAGATGTTATGTTCACATCACCTATTATATATCGTGTAAAGAAGAATGCATTTTCTTTAACTATAATGACTGTTGTGTCAGCAATAACCGTTTCTGTTTTATGTTTTGCGGCGTTAAGTCGTAGTACGTTAACAAATGAAGTGTTACTGAGTTCACCACATGATGTTACGTTAAAGAATCAGAAACAAGCAAATGAACTTGCTTTTAAATTAAATAATCGTAATATTGAACATTACTATAATTATAAAGAGGTCGTATATGCAAAAGTTTATAAAGATCATCTTTTTAGCGAAGGCGTATATAGACCGAAAGAAATCACAGTAACGAGTGATAAATATATTCCAAATGTAAGTACGAAAAAAGGGCAGACAGATATTATTATACCTAGAGGATCTCTCAAAGATGTTGTTAAAACAGACAAAAAAGGGACGGCTTATGTAGGAAGTAAGAAGTTTCGTTTAAAAGTAAGTTTGAGAAAAGGGATAAATAAAGTCTATTTTATGTCTGATGTCGATCGTGGTAGACCGACACTTATTTTAAATGATGAAGATTATCAAAAAATTAGAGAACATATAAAAGAAAAGAATATTGTTTCCCAATATGGTTTTGATCTTAAAAATAAAAATGATTTACCAGAATTAGAAAAATTAGTTAGTAGTATCAATGAAGATATAGAAACAAGAAGTGAAGCGGCAAGTGAAATTTCTAGTTTAACTGGTATTTTATTATTCGTGACATCGTTTTTAGGAATTACATTTTTAATCGCAGCAGGATGTATAATTTACATTAAACAGATTGATGAAACGGAAGACGAACTTGAGAATTACACGATTCTTCGTAAGCTAGGATTTACGCATCAAGATATGTCTAAAGGTTTGAAACTTAAGGTAATATTTAATTTTGGTTTACCTTTAATTATTGCATTACTGCATGCATATTTTGCTTCACTTGCTTATATGCATTTAATGAATGTGACAAATCAAATACCTATTTTTATAGTTATGGCGGTTTATACAGCAACTTATGCAGTATTTGCTATTATAGCTTATAATCATTCTAAAAGAACAATTAAACATTCGATATAAATTTATACTTATTGAATTTGTGTTATTTAATTTATAGACTTTAATATATTTTCAAAACTCCAACGAACAATACGAAGCGACACTTTAATCATTGAAAATAACAAGTGATTAAAGTGTCGCTTTATTAAATTGAATAAAAATTACAATTAATATTTGAAATTGATTTAATAAATCGTTATTTTAAAGTTGTAGTGGATAAAAGTGTTTCCATAATTTTATCGCCCATCATTTTTTAATAAGCCATGAGACGCTTATGTAAAAATTTAATATCTAGTTTGTTAAGAATTTGTAAATAGAATTGTGGTTATGTAAATTTTGTGATATTTTCAAGTAGGGACAAAACTGGATGTTGGCGAACATCAATAAATGATAACTATATATTAAATTTACACAATTTTTACAATATGAGAATTGCTAGTTACTTTTTATAATAATTGTAAATCAGTTCCTCAACCACTTGTCTTACGCAAATAAAATTTAATAATGTGATTGATGACAATCGCTCAAAATGGAGGATTTTTAATGTTTAGTAAGAAAAAGGATAAGTTCATGGTTCAATTAGAAGAAATGGTATTCAATCTAGACCGTGCAGCTATTGAATTCGGCAAAATGGATTTCAATACACACTTAGATTTGAAAGCTTATTCTGATAATATTAAAACGTATGAGTCACATGGTGACGAACTTATGCATCAAGTTATTTCTGATCTCAACCAAACATTCATTACACCAATTGAACGTGAAGATATCTTATCTTTATGCAATGCAATAGATGATGTTTTAGATGCTATGGAAGAGACATCAGCAATGTTTGAAATGTATTCAATTGAATATACGGATGAGTACATGGCTGAATTTGTAGAAAACATACAAAAAGCAGTTGCCGAAATGAAGCTAGCTGTAGGATTACTTGTAGACAAAAAGTTATCTCACATGCGCATTCATTCTATTAATATTAAAGAATTTGAGACAAATTGCGACGGTATCTTAAGACAGTCGATGAAACACATCTTCAACAGTGAAACAGATCCAATCACATTAATTAAAATAAAAGATATTTATCAAAGCATGGAAGAAATAGCAGATAAGTGTCAAGCTGTTGCTAATAATTTTGAAACTATAATCATGAAAAATAGCTAAGGGAGTCTTTATTTATGTCATATATTTTAATTGTCACGATAGCTATAGTTATATTTTCATTAATATTTGACTTTATCAATGGTTTCCATGATACAGCTAATGCTGTAGCTACTGCGGTTTCCACTCGAGCATTAACACCAAGAAGAGCTATTTTATTAGCAGCAGTCATGAACTTTATTGGGGCATTGACCTTCACAGGTGTTGCTGGAACTATTACAAAAGATATCGTTGATCCATTCAAGTTACAACATGGTTTAGTTGTTGTGTTAGCAGCTATTATTGCTGCCATTATTTGGAACTTAATCACTTGGTTGTATGGAATACCAAGTTCATCTTCTCACGCACTAATAGGATCTATAGCAGGTGCAGCCATTGCATCGCAAGGTTCATTTGCAGTATTACACTATCAAGGTTTTACAAAGATTATTATCGTATTAATCATTTCACCAATCATAGCTTTTTGTGTAGGTTATATGATGTATACGATTGTTAAAATCGTTTTTAAAAATTCAAATTTAACACGTACTAATCGTAATTTTAGGTTTTTCCAAATCTTTACTGCAGCATTACAATCATTCTCACATGGTACAAATGATGCTCAGAAATCTATGGGGATTATTACATTAGCTTTAATTGTAGGTAATTTACAAGATGGTAATAATGTTGAACCTCAAGTATGGGTTAAAGTTGCATGTGCAACAGCTATGGGATTAGGTACAGCGGTAGGTGGTTGGAAAATCATCAAAACTGTCGGCGGAAATATTATGAAAATTAGACCTGCTAACGGAGCAGCCGCTGATATTTCTTCAGCATTAACGATTTTCGTAGCGTCATCATTACATTTCCCATTATCTACTACACACGTTGTGTCTTCATCTATTCTAGGTGTAGGTGCTTCAAATCGTGCGAAAGGTGTTAAATGGAGCACTGCTCAACGTATGGTTGTAACATGGGTGATTACTTTACCTATCTCAGCTATTTTAGCAGCAATTATTTATTTTGTTATTCATCTGTTCTTAAAATAAAAAAGACTTGTATAATAGGTAAGTACATATAGCTAAAGGCCACACAAAGACTGACATTTTTAGTCAACTTTGTGTGGCCTTTTTATTTGAATTGCCTAAAATATAAAATAAAAAAACTACAAGGTATGCTCCTTTACCTTGTAGTAAAATCATTAATCATCAATGATTAGTGGATAAATGCATATGAAGATACTTCTGAAGCTGGGATAGTACGATAGTTCATATTGTATGGACCATTTGTATAATTCATTTCTGAAATTAAAATACTACCATCACCATTAATACGTTCCACGTATGCTACATGGCCATATGGTCCAGGTGTACTTTGCATAATTGCACCAACAGATGGTGTGTTATCAACTTGATAACCATCATTCGCTGCATTTGATGCCCAATATTTTGCATCAGACCAGTAAGTACTGATAGGTTTACCAGCTTGAGAACGTTTATCGAACACATACCATGTGCATTGACCTTCAGTGTATAAGTTTTGATGATTGAATGAAGGTGAAGTATAATTACCGCTAGTTTGAGTTGCTGTACCACCTGATCCTGAACCAGAACCACCATTAGGGATAGTTAATGTTTGGTTAGGCATAATTAAATAACCATTTAGATGATTTGCTTGCATTAATGCATCAACTGAAACACCATATTTATTAGCTATGATATTTAATGACTCACCTGCTACTACAGTATGTGAAGATGCTGAACTTGAAGAAGTGTTTGAACTAGTACTTTGTGAAGCACTTCCACCTACATTAATAACTTGTCCTGGGAATACCATATTGTTGCTAAGATTATTATTCTGCTTAATGCTTTCTACTGAAGTATTGTATTGTTGAGCAATAGTCCATAAAGATTCTCCAGATTGAACCTTATGTTGTGTAGAAGCTTCAGCATCATGATGTGATAGAACTGCTGCTGCGCCTGAAGCGGCTGTAATTGCAAAGGCTAACTTTTTCAAAGTAACTCCTCCTTAAATATAACAAAGATTTAATTGATTTAAGTTTAATGATTTAGATAATTGTCCCGACAAGTCTCCGTACATTAACTTTTTGTTTTTTTATTACGTACCCCATACTAACAAAAATATTTGACTTTGTGGGCTTTGTTATTATCTTGTAACATTGTTAAAATAATGTATTGTTCTGAACATTTATTAAAGAAAGTTGATATATCGCTATTTATAAGACATATTTCTTTACTTTTCTTAATATTTATTAGATAAATTGTAATAAAGTAAAGTTCATTGTAATGAGTTTTCTAAAACTTCTATATATTTAGAATTTATGAACTTAAATACTTTTGTAATTCTTTATAGTATTGTAAAATTTTTATTACCCAATTATTTAATATAGAAAAGGAGTTATTATAATGTCACAATCGACACACCAATCAACTGATCATAAAAGACAATCTCAAGATAAGAACCAAACACATGCCTATGCAAAAGTATGGTTATATTTTATGTATTATTGGATAATTTTTGGGATTGGTTGTTATTTTGGACAATATCTTCCCATGTCATGGAGAAAACCATTGTCTCTAGGATTGTTAATTCTGATATTAGCAACGTTATTTATTAAACGTGCGCGAAAATATGGTTTAGTGATCTCCCATATATACGCCATTATTGTAGGGTTGCTTTCGTATGCTCTTTTTACGACTTACTTACAAAATTTAGGAGCAGAAGTATTCTATAAAAATATTATTCTTGCTATTGGTGCATTTATAGCTTTTGGTATTGTGGGTTACTTTTTAATAAAAGACGCTTCGAGTATGGGAAAATATCTGTTTGTGACATTAATTGCGCTAATTATAGCTGGGATTATAGGGATATTTATTAATAATCCAATTTTTCATACTGTTATTACAATAGTGAGCTTATTATTGTTTCTCCTTTATACTTTATACGATTTTAATAGAATGAAAAGAGGTCAATTCTCACCAAGAGAAATGGGATTTAATTTGTTTATCAACTTATTAAATATCATCGAAGATATACTTAGTTTAGCAAATCGCTTTAAAAACTAAAGAGATCATGAAGGAATTAAAAGATGTGATCGTGTTTCTCTATCAGAGAGTTTCTGAGTTTTTCATTTAATGTTGAACTCTCAACACGACACATCTTTTTTGTATCTAATTAGAAAAGGTAAAGAACAAAAATAAAAAAATGATTAAATACATCATTTTTCTTTTTGATTTATTTTTTATGTTGTGTTAGATTGTTTTCTGATACTTGTGAAAATTTACATGAATTGGTATGGGCATAAAAGACTGAGGGAAAGAGGTAAAGATATGGCAAATTCTTGTTTGCATATACTTTCAAAAAAAGAATATACGGCAACACGATGTCAAGACGGCATTTTATTATTTTGGCCTATCGAAGGGAGTATGTACTTTCAACAATTTATGAAAGAAAGGATACTCACAGATGAGTTATATATTGTGAATAATATGGATGTGTTTAGTATCAGTGACAATGGCATCACACTAGAAGTATATATTTCTAGTGATTGGTTTACAGAGTTAGGCTATTCTTTTTTCAATTACCATTATACTTCGGATTTAATACAATCTAAGAACGAAATTAAAGAACTAGTTGCTCAACTTACGTTGAATTTTTTAGATGGTGATGTGGATAAAGAACAAGATATTATCAATAAAATTGTTCATATTCTTGCTAATGAAGCTATTATTGACAAAAAAATTGCTGAAGACCAATATATGTATGATTATTATGGTGAGTTAAAGGATGAATTGAATTATATATATAATCACATCGAAGAAAGACTTACCCTAAAAGATATTTCTAATAAGTTGTATGTTTCTAAGTCCAATCTTTCTACGCAGTTTCATTTGTTATTAGGTATGGGATTTAAAAAATATATAGATACACTTAAAATTAGTAAATCTATAGAGATGCTACTTACGACAACTAAAACGATAAGCCAAATTAGTGAAACGTTAGGATTTAGTAATGCATCTACATATTCCAGACAATTCAAAAATTATTTAAGTGTAACACCCAATGCATATCGTGCAATGAAAAAATATGATAAGTATAATGGATGTTCTGATGATGATGTTTCAGAACACTTAAAATCACGTGTCCAATCATTAATATGTTCTAAAATGCCAACGAATGAGTTAGATAATTATGATGAAATTGTTATTGACCAATATCCAACTTCTAATGTTTCAACGTTTTATTCTGTCGTTCAAATTAATTCAATTGACGAAATTAAAATGTTGTTTTTGCAAGGTATTCATAAAAAAATAGGGTATGAAGGTTCAAAAATTATTTTTTGTATTATGCCTAACTTATGCCAATATAAAAATACGTTCTCTCAAGAAGAGATGAATGATATCATTAAAATTATTATTGAATATCACTTGCACGTTGCATTTAGCATCGATAAAATCGAGCAAATATATGAACTCAATCAACTTTTTACATATCAATATGACAACTTAAAAAATATGAATAAACGTTTTGTTTCAGATTACAATGTGCAATTTATATTTAATTTGGACGAAAAAAGTATTCGAGAAATTTATCGTAATATATTGAAGATACAAAACATCAAATTGGAATATAAAATAGGTTTAGATATTAGTTGTATGTTTAATGACACTGCACAATTTAAATCATTAGCTTCACAAATAAAGCGTTTAAAATTTGACTATCTTTATATTGATAATGCTAGATTAAAGTCACCCTATTTACTTGATAATGAGGAAGGTTTATTACTCAAAAATATCCTGCAACTTAAGCATTTAATAGATGATTTAAAGCAGTTTGACTTTAGTAGTGAAAATTTAATTTTTCTAAATTTATACAATCATCAATTACTGAATAATAATGAAATTGATTTAAGTAATAGTGCACCATTACTATTTCAAGCAATTTCAAAACTAAAAAAACATTTTAAAGGCTACGGATTAAATGTATTTTCAAATCCTAAAGTCTTTAACGCTGTACATTTATTTGATGAGAATGGGTTTAAAACAACTTTTGGCCTGATTTTTAATCATTTGAGTTGGATGGTTAATCAAAATCAAATTCAAAAACGATTCTATAATATTATTGAAAATACTGATCAATATTATCTCTACTTATATGATTGGCGTGTGATTGAAAGTGAATCGAATGAGAGCGACTTTAAAGATGTTGATATATGGATTAATTTTGAAGATGAAGCGTTAATAGATGAATATATTTGTGTGATTGCTAAAGTTGATGATGAAGGTGGCAATATTAATCATATGATTTCTCAAAATTTACGTCATAAATATGTTTGGTCTACACCGTTCTTGATGAGAGTTGAGGAGAACTTTAGACCATACATGAACATTATGGAACATGACTTCAAAAAGGGCCCGTTGAAAATCAGAATGAAATATAATGCAGTATATTTAGTTGAAATATATAAAAAAGGTAAAATAAATAAAAGGCGTAGCACAACTTAAATTGTGTTTATTCGTAATTTTGACAATTGTTTAAAAACAAATGTCAAAGATAATTATCCAAATATTTAAGATAATGATATATGCATTGTCACTTATATTTGGAGGTGCAGATTTTGAATGAGCAGAAATTAATTAAATTACTAGAATTTTACAAACAATATAAAGCATTATCTGGATATATAGATAAAAAATATAAGTTGACGTTAAACGATCTTGCTGTACTATATTTAGCTAAAAAATATTGCTTAGATGAGCGAATTCTTATGCAAACTTTTCTAAAACTGGCTACTGGAGAGTTAGATATTAGTAGAACTAAGATTTTGATGTCTATTAGAAGATTGATAGACAAAGAAAAGTTAAATAAAGTAAGATCGAATAGAGATGAAAGAAAAATTTTTCTATATATGGATGAAAATAATATGAGTGAATTTGATGCTTTATTTGAAGATGTTGAAAAATTCTTAAGTTGTTAACGACATTTTAATCACTATACAAAATGTATAGAGATGTGTCGAAATGAATCAAGCTACATAAAATGAGTTTGCTGTCGTCAAAAGTTTTATTTTGATGACAGTTTTTTTATTAAGAATGTTTATTGTATTATGCTGAACAATAGGTATCTATAATGATTGATTTAACAATGTTTGTAACATATTCACAGATTTTACAAAGGCGGTAGCTAAATATATAATATGGTACATAGATGATGAAAGTGAGATGACATTATGGGACGTAAATGGAACAACATTAAAGAGAAAAAAGCCCAAAAAGATAAAAATACTAGTAGAATATATGCCAAATTTGGTAAAGAAATATATGTAGCTGCAAAATCAGGTGAGCCTAATCCAGAGTCAAATCAAACTTTAAGATTAGTATTAGAACGTGCAAAAACATATTCAGTACCTAATCATATTATTGATAGAGCTATTGATAAGGCTAAAGGCGCTGGTGATGAAAACTACGATCACTTAAGATACGAAGGTTTTGGTCCGAATGGCTCAATGCTTATTGTTGACGCATTAACAAACAATGTAAATCGTACAGCATCAGATGTACGTGCTGCGTTCGGTAAAAATGGAGGAAATATGGGGGTATCTGGTTCTGTAGCTTATATGTTTGACCATACTGCAACCTTTGGTGTAGAAGGCAAATCTGTAGATGAAGTCTTAGAAACACTAATGGAGCAAGATATTGATGTCAGAGATGTAATTGATGACAATGGCTTGACTATTGTTTACGCAGAACCAGATCAGTTTGCACAAGTTCAGGATGCATTACGTGAAGCTGGCGTTGAGGAATTCAAAGTAGCAGAGTTTGAAATGTTACCTCAAACTGATATTGAGTTGTCTGAAGAGGATCAAGCTACTTTTGAAAAATTAATCGATGCACTTGAAGACTTGGAAGATGTTCAAAATGTTTTCCATAATGTAGATTTAAAATAATGATGACTGCTAATGATTGGATAAATCGGTTGGGATTAATTTCGCATCCAGAAGGCGGATATTTTAAAGAGACAATGAGAGGCGACAGTAATGGAAGAGCGTCTTTTAGCAGTATTTATTTTCTATTAACACAGCACGATATATCACATTTTCATAGAATAGATGCAGATGAAGTATGGTATTATCATGCTGGCCAGACGTTGAAGATTCATATGATAACCCCAAAAGGTGAATATCAAACTGTTAAATTAGGTAGAGATATAGATTGTGGTGAGTGTTTACAATACTGTGTGCCTAAAGGGACAATTTTTGCCTCTACATTAGATAACGCAGAAGGATATAGTTTAGTTGGATGTATGTGTCAACCTGGATTTGAATACGAGCATTTTGAACTTTTAACACAAGAATCTTTGATTCCTCAATATCCGCAATATGAAAACATAATAAAAAGATTAGCTATATCTCAAGATGATTAATAGAATATGTATTAAGTAGAAGAACCTGAGACATCGGTAATAGTCTCAGGTTTTTTAATATATTGACAGTCGATAACTAAATTAAAATATGACAATTTCAATTTTTTTAGAACCCAACATAGAGAATTTCACCGGGAAATTCAACAAGCAAAGCAAGTTGGGGTTCGGGGCCCCAACACAGAGAATTTCATCGGGAAATTCAACAAGCAAAGCAAGTTGGGGTTCGGGCTTCTGGACGTGTGGCAACGAATTCAATTTGAATTTTGACATGTGCACGCAGTTAATTAAATGAAGTCTAAGTCTTAATTAATTAACTTACCTTTTTAAATAACACATGGTTTTCAAGATGTACATGTTGGTGTGTTTGATGTTCGATATTTTGTAATCTTTGGTAAACAAGCTTCCATGTTCCACATGCTTCTTCTGGTGCTTGATAATCAGAGGTTAGTTGATTCATAACCTTTAATAATTGTCCAGTATCTTCGTGGTCATTAATTAAATCTTCTAATATGATTTTAATATTTTGTACATCTTGTCCTTGACTATATTGAATGAGTTTAGGAAAGTCCTCCTCATCTTCTTTACGTATATGATCCAACATACTATCACGAAACTCGCGATATAAGTCTTGTAATTTTAATAAGTATGGGTGACTAGGACTATGTACTTTTGCCAATTTAGTCACGTAAGGTGTAAGGTTCTTAAATTCTTCTTTAAGCGTTTCGTGATAAGCTGATTGTATATATTGTATAAGAGATTCAACATTTAAAAATTTAGGATTAATGGTACTGTTACCTTCTGTATTATCAATATGATTCAACTTATTTAACAAGGAATTTAAGTCAATATTTGGTTTATGATTGACAGCTGAAGCGATACTCTCTTGCCCGCCACAACAAAAATCTATTCCGGCATTTCTAAATATATCTGCACTTTTAGGAAAATCTGTTACAACATCTGCAACAATATCTTCTTTTTTAATCATAAAAACTCCTCCTTAATATTTAGTATAAATGAAAAGTAAAAAATTGAATCAATCATAAAGATAAACTTCATAAAATATTCAAATAATAATAAAAAGTTTACAATTCATAAATTTATACTTTGAAAAATAGCATAATAACTATCATAATTAGAAATGAGGGAGGAATGAATCATGCTAACTGAAAAAGAGCAAGATATTATTAAACAAACTGTACCATTATTACAAGATAAAGGAACTGAGATTACTTCAATTTTTTATCCAAAGATGTTTGAGGCTAACCCAGAATTATTAAATATGTTTAACCAAACAAACCAAAAGAAAGGTATGCAATCTGCTGCATTAGCACAAGCAGTACTAGCTGCAGCAATGAACATTAATAATTTAGGTGCAATTAAGCCAGCAATTATGCCTGTGGCACATAAGCACTGTGCTTTACAAGTTTATCCCGAACATTATCCAATTGTAGGTGAAAATTTACTTGCTGCAATTCAAGATGTGACAGGGTTAGAAAGTGACGACCCAGTAATTCAAACGTGGGCAAAAGCATATGGAGAAATTGCAGATGTATTTATCAAATTAGAGCAAGAAATATACAACCATATGTTATGGAAAGGTTTTAAACCATTTAAAATCACAAACATTACACAAGAAACAAGTGACATCAAATCTTTCACAGTTGAATCTGACGAATATGATTTAAGTCAATTCGAACCGGGTCAATACATTACCGTAGATGTTTCTAGTGAAAAGTTACCATATAGAGCTAAACGTCATTATTCAATCATAGATGGAGATGAAAATCACTTAATATTTGGTGTGAAACGTGATGTGACTACTGAACATGAAGGTGAAGTTTCAACAATTTTACATGATGAAATATCAGAAGGTGACATGATTAATCTATCTGCTCCTGTTGGTGGTTTTTCAATAGAAAATACTGAAAGACCGCAATTGTTTATTGGTTCTGGCGTAGGTATGACACCATTAGTTTCAATGTTTAAAAAAGTTGCTTCATTAAACGTTCCAACTCAAATGATTCAAGCGGTTGTAACAGAAGATGAACGACCATTTGCTCAAAAACTTGATAGTATTACAGCTAATCATGAGCAAGCACAGTTACATTTACACGTGAAAGATAAAGAAGGTTATTTAGAAGCTAAAGAATTAGAACAATATTTAAGTGAACAACCTGAAATTTATATTTGCGGTGGTACGAATTTCTTACATTCAATTATAAATTCCCTTAAAGAATTAAATTATGATATGAATCATGTTCATTTTGAAACATTTATTCCTCGTTTAAGTGTTCAAGTATAGTTTTAAAGAAGGTCATATAATGAAAATGAATCCAAGATATGTCAAAGTGTTTTTTCTTTATTTAGTAAGTACATTTATTTCTGATCGCTTAACGACGAAGAAATCTTTGTGCAAAACATTAATGCAAGGCATTTTAGGTTATGGTTTATTTGCATTAGGGTTAAAGTACTTAACTATTAAGAAAAAACAACATCAAGCGCAATAGAATTTTAATGATTGTTTTACCATTATATAAAATAGGTATTTTATCAAGCAACGAGTAACAGTGTTTATGACTCTGTCACTCGTTGCTTATTTTTATGTTCACATTTGTTTTTTTAATTTCAATATTCATGTGATAAAACCTAGTATTTCTATCTATTTTAAGTAAAATACATCTATTTATAGTAGAATAGTCTTAATGATTTAATAAGAACATTTATGTAAACAGCATTTATCTGAGACTTAAGATGACATTGACACCCTAGTTTAATATAATAAAAGCAAGGAGTTGGTGACTGTGAAAGTAAAATATATAGACAAACGTCACTGGCGTCGCCTGGTAGAGAGAGAATATACAGAGGTTAAAGTTAATAATAATAGATTTAAAGGTATTATAGGCTTGGTCACGATGAAAAAGGTTCGTGAGCCTTTAGAGGTGACGGTAGTTGGACAAAACATAATAGTTGCAGATGACAATTATAAATGGTTACAGATACTACCGGATAAGAAGCGGTATAGTATAACTGTCATGTTTGATAATAAAGGTAATCCATTAGAATATTATTTTGACATTAATATAAAGAACATTACTCAAAAAGGAAATGCACGTACCATCGATTTATGTTTAGACGTTCTCGTTCTACCTAATGGTGAGTATGAACTTGTAGATGAAGATGATTTAATGTACGCACTACAAAATAAACAAATTTCAAAGAAGCAATATCATGAGGCTTATATTATCGCCCATCAATTAATGATTGAAATAGAAGATAATTTTTCAGAAATACAAGATAAGGTTATGCGTTGTTATCATAAAATCAATCATAAAGCACAGAAAATGAAACATAAACGTCCCTATAAAGCTAAAAAGAAATCACATCGACGACATTAACTATTTTAATCAATTTATCGATGATGGTAAGTTAAGTCGTTTCACTAAGATTAAAGTATAAACATATGTAGGGGGACGCTATGAAAATAGATGATTATCATTTGCTCATTACTTTAGATGAGACAAAAACTTTGCGCAAAGCAGCAGAAATTCTATATATATCTCAACCTGCAGTTACTCAACGTTTAAAAGCAATTGAGGCAGCATTTGGAGTTGAGATTTTTATTCGTACCAAAAAACAGCTCATTACTACGACTGAAGGTTCAATGATTATTGAACATGCGCGTGATATGCTCAAACGTGAGCGTTTATTTTTTGATAAAATACAAGCACATATCGGTGAAGTGAACGGTACAATTTCAATCGGTTGCTCTTCGCTTATTGGACAAACATTACTTCCTGAAGTATTGAGTCTTTATAATTCGCAATTTCCTAATGTGGAGATTCAGGTTCAAGTAGGATCTACTGAACAAATAAAAGCGCATCATCGAGACTACCATGTGATGATTACACGTGGAAATAAAGTAATGAATTTATCGAATACACATTTATTTAACGATGAGCATTATTTTATATATCCTAAGGATCGTAAGGAAGATGTAACTAAACTGCCTTTTATTGAATTTCAAGCAGATCCAATTTATATTAATCAAATTAAACAATGGTATAACAATCATTTGGGACATGATTATCACGCGACGATCACAGTTGATCAAGTTGCCACATGTAAAGAAATGTTGCTTAGTGGTGTAGGGGTAACAATACTACCAAAAATTATGATAAAAAATATCGACAAGAACATGTTTGAATTTGAAAAAGTCACTATTGATAAAAAGCCGCTTATTCGGTCAACATACATGAGTTATGACGCAAGTATGCTACAACTTCCTCAAGTAGACGCATTCGTAAATTTAATGTTGAACTTTATTAGGTAATTGAGGCTAAATTTTGTTGTGTAACTGCAATCTAAAAATAGGATAGAGGTCGAGAAGATGTTTACAGCATTATTGCAAATAAAGAATTATAAATTGTTTGTGGTCAATATGTTGTTACTAGGTATGGGAATAGCAGTGACTGTACCTTATTTAATTTTATTTGCTACAAAAGATTTGGGGATGACGACGACACAATATGGACTGCTACTTGCACTTGCTGCGATAAGTCAGTTTATAGTCAATTCCATTATTGCAAGGTTTTCTGATACACATCACCTTAATAGAAAGATTCTAATCATCACTGCTTTGTTTATGGGGGCAGTGAGCTTTTCAATTTATTTCTACGTTCATCAAATATGGTTGTTCATCGTGCTATATGCGCTGTTTCAAGGTTTATTTGCACCAGCAATGCCACAATTGTATGCCTCTGCCAGGGAATCAATCAATGCTTCAAGTTCACGTGATCGTGCTAAGTTTGCTAATACTGTTTTACGTTCAATGTTTTCACTTGGTTTTTTATTTGGGCCATTTATAGGTGCGCAACTTATTGAGTTAAAAGGTTATTCTGGATTATTTGGTGGCACAATAGCTATTATTTTATTTACTTTAATTTTACAAGTGTTTTTTTATAAAAATTTACCGGTGAAAAATCAAATTTCTGAACAACAGCATATTGAGAAAATTGCACCAAATATGTTTAAAGATAAATCATTATTTATTCCATTTATAGCGTTTATATTACTTCATATTGGGCAATGGATGTATACGATGAATATGCCACTTTTTGTGACAGATTATTTAAATGAAAAGGAAAGATATGTAGGCTATTTAGCGAGTTTATGTGCGGGTTTAGAAGTGCCGTTTATGGTTATTTTAGGTATATTATCTGCTAAATTGCCAACTCGAACTTTATTAATCATTGGCTCTGTATTTGGTGGCGCATTTTACTTTAGTATTGGTGTATTTAAAAATTTTCATATGATGCTTGTTGGACAAATATGTTTAGCCATCTTTCTAGCAATATTACTAGGTCTTGGGATTAGTTATTTTCAAGATATTCTTCCTGATTTTCCAGGTTATGCATCAACACTTTTTGCCAATGCCATGGTAATAGGACAACTTGGTGGTAATTTGCTAGGTGGTGTGATGAGTCATTGGGTTGGTTTGGAAAATGTATTCTTTGTCTCAGCAAGTTCTATCTTCGTAGGGATGATACTCATCTTGTTTACGAAAGATCAAAAAATTACAATAGAAGATGTGGAGTAGATAGAGATGACAGCGATATTATGGATTTTAATTATTATAGCCTTTGCATTAGCATTTATTGGTTTAATTAAACCGGTGATACCATCACTTTTAATGCTATGGATTGGGTTTTTAATTTATCAATTTGGTTTTCATGATGGAAGATTATCGTGGATTTTTTATGTTGCAATGATCATCTTTACCATTATGATATTAGTAGCCGATTTTGTGATGAATAAATATTTCGTCAATCGTTTTGGAGGAAGTAAAATAGGTGAATACACAGCGCTCATAGGTGTGATTGTAGGGTGTTTCGTTTTTCCTCCCTTTGGTATTATCATTATTCCTTTTGTTGCTGTGTTCATTGTTGAATTGGTTCAAGGATTTAACTTTCAACAAGCTATAAAGGTGAGTTTTGGCTCAGTGATTGCATTTTTAGCGAGTACAGTTGCTCAAGGTCTAATAATGATTGTGATGATTATTTGGTTCTTTTTAGATGTCTTTCTAATAAATTAAATTGAGATTAAATAAAGACTTACACTCAAAATAAACGTTTTGAGTGTAAGTCTTTTTATATGCGTGTATTTGCTTCTTTATTATAAAAGTGATGATTCACATAAAATGAAATAGGGATGATTATTATCGCAATAATGATGAAAGTCCAATTACTAACTTTAATATATGGTCCAAACGCTAAAAAGGATTGTGGTATAAAAAAAACATAAAAAAGAGTGATTAATAATAATGCAATGACACCATAAGTGAGCCACCAGGTCCAATAAGAGTTGTTAAAGCACTGTAATTGTACCGTTTTAAAGTTCATCCAAATAAATAAAAATATAATTACTAAACCAATAATGACAGTTAGGGGAAACGTATAAAAATATAGTAAATTACTATCGCCCCCTATAAAAAAGCCAATCAATCCTTTGAGAAAACAAAAAATACCTATTAAAAGAATGAAGTTATGACTTATATATTTAAAAATGTTTTTAAATGTTTCATTTGGGAGTGCTCTTATCTCTTTTTTAGCATGTGCTTTAGGATCATGGTTGAAAAACTCCATCGCAAGCATTCCAGTGTCACCTGCACGAATTAAGTGTTTCAAAGTACGGTTTAACATTAATTCTGAATCATGAGGGTTAACACGTAAGTCAGCACGCACATATGTCATGTAATTTTCAAATATTTCACGATCGGTATTGTTCAGTCGTAAAGCTTTGACATTATTCTCCTTTGTTAATTGCGCAGTGGATTTCATAATAAAATACTCCCTTAAATTTTAAATTCATAAATAAATACTACTTTAAAAAGGATAACTAAGCTAAATTATCATTTAAAAACATGATGATTAGTATGATAAACACAATCATATCATAATTATTACCTGTATATCATTACTCTTATACAAGTTCAAACGGCTATTGCACAAAATGATAAGAATTGTAAATCTTTTTTCTATTTCACACAAATATCGTTTAATTTTGATAAAAAAGCGCGAATGATATCATAACTAAAAATATAGCTTTAATAAAAGTAAACTTTTATAAATAAAGAGTAAATAATTTCCCATTAAATATATATGTTACTTTGTGAAATTAAATGTAATGAAATGAATTGATATTTTATGTTAAAAAATGATTAAATCAAAAAACCATGTTAAAATAAAGTGTATCGATAAGTAACTACAAAGGAGTCTATCATGAAAAAATGGTTAACCTTACTATTAATTACAACATTGGTGTTAACTGCATGTGGTAAAAGTAACGAAAAAGCTTCTTTAGAAAAAAGCATTGACCAATTAAAAAAAGAAAATAAAGATTTAAAAAAGCAGAAGAAAAAGTTACAAGAGCAAAAGGATAAGCTTAAACACAAACAGGATAGTCTCCAAGAAGATGTAAACGAATTACCTGCTAAAAGCACATCCCGAGATAAGAAAAATAAAGATAATCATGATGCAAAAGAAAAGTCTTCAAATAATCAATCAACATCTGCTAATCATGATGATCAAACTAACAAAATAAAAAGCAATCAAGATGAACATGACGGTCAATCCTCTAAACCACATACACAGCAGAAGCCATCAGAGGATAATAGAAAAAATAATCATCGACAAGAATGATAGTAGTTATTCCTAACGTTTGAATACGAAATGAGAAGGGTATTATATGTGGCGAATAGGTATTAGTGAGTTTAACAAACATTTAGATTGGAAGATAGCGAATAGTTGATAGCTTTAAGAGGAGAGAAGAACGATGCATGAACAAGATTTTAATATTTTAGAAGGTAAAAAGATGACATTAGTAGAGTTAGGTCGTGAGTTAGAGAATCTGACTGGTCGAACTATTAAAGATACAACAGGTGATATTAAACGAGTCATTGCACATTTGCCTAACTTTGAATCAGATACAGATACATTTGTGGCAACATACCACCTTAATCACCAAAATGATTTTATTGATGCGACGTTTGTTGCACCTAAAAATCAAAGTGATCGTTTGAAAGAAATACCGGTACACATTAAACTGATTAGTTATATTTCTAAAAACTAATAAATATAAAAAAGAATATATGTTTAAATAACGCGATATGAGTAGAGTTAAAAACTTCATAACGCGTTAATTTTATATTAAAATATAGGCAAAATAAACATTTTCGATTAAATGGAGTGTTTAAGATGGTTATTTATATTGAAACTGAACGTTTAAACTTAAGAGATTGGAAAACCGAAGATTTATTACCCTTTCAAAAAATGAATGCTAATACGCAAGTACGTAGATACTTCCCTAGTTTACTTAGTTATCGTCGTTCTGAGATAGACATGGAAAATATGGATAGCATAATACAAGAAAGTGGCCTAGGTTTATTTGCTGTCGAGTTGAAAGAGACGGGAGAATGGTTAGGTTTTATAGGTGTGAATTACGTATCAAAAGATAGCCATTACCCTTTTAAAGAGTTACCGTTTTATGAAATAGGGTGGAGGCTAATTCCAGAAGTATGGGGAAATGGTCTAGCTACAGAAGGGGCGGAAGCCGTAATGAAATATGCTAGAGATAAAGGAATTAAAGAATTATATAGTTTTACTTCTGAAAATAATTTGCCCTCTAGAAAAGTCATGGAAAAATTAGGAATGACTTTTTTAGACAATTTTGAATATCCGAATCTTAGTAAATACCATCCCCTTAAACGTCATGTAAGATATTATAAAGAGCTACTTCCTTCTTGAAAGGAAAGTTAGTAGTTCTTGTAAAAATGAAAATTATGATTCATAAAAGCGCCTACATGAAATGGGATTTGTAGTTTTTGTATAATTGAAAATGATCATCCATATAATAAAGAACTGAAGAATAATAAGTTAATAATATAAACTACAAAGTTATTAATTACCAAATTTCTACTTAAATAAGATACGATTATGTTTATTTGATACTTAATTTTAAGATAAATTTTAATAAAGATGAAAGAGTTTGATAATTTTATTGAAAAATACCCACAAATGTTTCTTTAGAGGAAATCATTTGTGGGTTCTCTACTTTTTACGTTATTAATCGTATGTACGTACACCTAACGGTTTGTAATGTTTAAGTCCTTCGATGAGTGATTCTTTAGTATCATATAATGGGGCAAGTTTTTGATATTTCTCATCAATAAATCCTTCTTTAATCATATGGTCGATTAAGTGTTGTAGTGGCTCAAAAAAACCATTTAAATTAAATACACCAATAGGCTTTTGGTGTATACCAATTTGAGCCCAACTATACATTTCAAAAAATTCTTCTAATGAACCAGCGCCACCTGGAGCCATAATAAAAGCATCGGCAAGTTCAGTCATTTTATTTTTTCGCTCATGCATAGAATCTACTAATATAAGCTCACTTACTTTTTGACTTGTTATTTCTCGTTCATCTAACATTTTAGGCATGACGCCGATAGCTTTACCACCATGATCAAGTACGCCATCTTGAATCGCTCCCATAATGCCGACTGATCCTGCTCCGAATACAAGCTCGTATCCTTGTTCAGCCATATATTTTCCTAATTCGTATGCCTCTTTAACGTAAGACGGGTCTTTTCCTTTACTTGCACCACAATAAACAGCAATTCTTTTCATATTATGCCTCCTAGATTTGATTAATGATTTTTCTAAAAGCCTGCTCGAATTTAAGTCTATCTTCTGTTGTGAAGGGAGGAGGGCCTTTGTGACGACCACCTCGTCTTCTTATTTGAGCATTTAGATATCTTTGATCTAATAAGCTTTGGATGTTGTCTGAGTGATAAATATTTCCTTTATGATGCATGACGGTATGTACTTTATCTATCAGTAGACTGGCAAGTCCATAATCTTGTGTGATGACGATATCATTATTGCTAGCAAGTTCGACTATTTTATAGTCTACCGCATCGGGACCGTCATCAACATATACAGTTTTTACATGTTCGGGTTGTATTTGTTGTGAAAAATGGCTAAAACTTCTTAAAATCGTAACAAAAATGCCTGTCCCTTTCGTCAATTCAATGACAGAATTAACAACAGGACAAGCATCTCCATCTATAATTACGTTAGTCTTCATGGTTAAGAATGATTTGATTCCTTATGTTGTTTTACGACACTGTCAGCCACGTAATTTTCATATTTTTTAAATTCTTTTTTTCTAGCTTTTTCTGCTTCTTCACGCTGTTTTTGTTCTTCTTTATGACGTTTTTCAATATTCTTTTGAAGCTTTTTGTCTAGTTTTTTAATATCTTTACGATTATCTTTTTCTAGTTTTTCGCCTTTTTTCTCAATTTCGTGATCTATTTTACCAGGAGTTAAGCCAACTTGCTCTTCGTATTTTTGAGATTTTTTCATGTCTTTAATACGTTGTTTCTGATTAGCTTCACGTTGTTTTTGTTCTTCTTTATGACGTTTT
Organism: Staphylococcus sp. HMSC077D08; assembly: GCF_001837945.1. NCBI lineage: Bacteria > Bacillati > Bacillota > Bacilli > Caryophanales > Staphylococcaceae > Staphylococcus > Staphylococcus sp. HMSC077D08. Next base: position 79,446 of record NZ_KV834824.1, read on the forward strand.
TCAATATTCTTTTGAAGCTTTTTATCCATTTTGTCTGCTTCTTTACGATTTTGTTTAGCTAATTTTTCGCCTTTTTTCTCAATGTAAGCTGGATCATTTTCCTTCGCAATTTTCTTCAATTCACGCTTATTATCAAATTCTTGCTTTTTATCTCCTACGTACTCTTTGACGTCTGAAGCTTTATTTGAAATTGCAGATGTTGTTTTTGAAGTTGCTTTAGATGTAGCATTAGTTACTTTCTGTACATCTGGATGTTTTTTAATACGCTTACGTTCAGTTACTAATGGTACGATAACGATTGGTAATACATTGATAAGTGTTTTAATGAGTTTCTTTTTGTCCATACACGTTGCCTCCATAACTTTTACTATTCTTTTTCATACCCTATGATACATGAAAATAAACGATTGATACTAGTTGTATGGTTGAAAATGAATTTTTCATATTAACATCATAAAGCGTTTTTTGTATAACAAAATTTTAAAATTCATATTGCAAAAAATTTTAACTCGGGTTACTTTCTCAGTGGAGGCGATAATATGAAATATAAGATTGAAAAATTGGATGACAGTAGCGTCGTTTATATGAGAATGATAGGTACTTATCAAAGTGATGAAAACTTTGAAATGATGAAGACCTTTAAGCATTGGATTCATACTAATCATTATTGGAAATATGTTGAGAAATACGGTGTGTTAGGTATAGCATTAGATAATCCTCTTCACGTTCAAAGTAATCAATGTAGATATGACGTTGTTTTGAGAATAGATGAAACAGTAAATGATCAGACAATATCTAAAAGAAATTTTATAGGTGGCATCTATGCTGTGTTTAAAATTAGTCATACAAAAAGAAATATAGAGAATTTCTTTAGTCATTTAGAAAATATTTTAAATGAAACTCATTTGCGTATGAGAAATGAACCAATTATAGAGAGATACATTGAGGAAGAGGGAACAGATAAAGTGTGTGAAATGTTAGTGCCTATCTATGAAGTAAATTAAAAAAATAGACAAATTCGATATTTTTTAGTACTCATACTAAAAAACCTTTATAGCAACAAAGTACATTTTATTTATAATAAAGAAAATATAAGGAACAATAAGTTTAATAAAAAACTCTCACCTGTCTGGCGAGAGTTTAATGATAGGTAACTTTCATTACCTAGTAAAACCTTAAACATCTTACAATATTTCAATTTTATACGTAATGATGGTAAACATACTGAAAATAAGTTGATATACAACCATTTCTACATTGTTGAAATAGACTAATGTATTTCATACGTGTGTTTTATTAAATTCCTTTGCCAATACCGAATCCGAAGTATAGGATTGCTATAAAAATAACTAAGACAATTCTATAAATGGCAAAAGGGACTAACTTAACTTTATTAATTAAGTGTAAGAATGTTTTAATTGCAATTAATCCAACAATAAATGCCGCTAAAAATCCTAAAATGTAGAATGGTATATGTGCTAAATGAATGTACTCATAATGTTTTAGTAAAGATAACCCACTTGCAGCTAACATAATAGGTACCGACATAATAAAAGTGAAATCAGATGCAGCTTTATGATTCAATTTCATAAGAACACCAGTTGAAATCGTTGAACCAGATCTACTAAATCCAGGCCACATAGCTATTGCTTGAGAGATACCAATGACAAATGCTTGGAAATAATTAATTTGATCTACTGTTTGAGGATGCTGAACAGTTTTAGAATATTTATCAGCTATAATCATATAAATGGCACCTATAAATAAACCAATTAAGACTGTTGGTACACTAAATAAGTATTTTTCAATTAAATCATCAAATAAAAATCCTAAAATCCCTGCTGGGACCATACCTACTAATACATGTATTAAATTCAGACGTCGTGGTTTTGAACGTCTATCTCCCGCAGTGGAAGGTTCAGGTTTATGTTGACCAATGTGTAAAATTTCTAAGAAGCGTTCTCTAAATACCCAAGCAGCCGCAAATACCGAACCTAACTGTATAACAACTTTAAATGTGAATGCTGATTGAGAACCGAGAAAATTAGTTGACTTTAACCACATATCATCGACAAGTATCATGTGCCCAGTAGAAGAAACAGGGGCGAATTCGGTAAGTCCTTCTACGATACCTAAGATGATGCCTTTTATTAATTCAAGTAAAAACATACTTTACCCACTTTCTTATCTCTATTAATTTATTACTAGTACTCAAAATACCATATTATCATAGCATAGAAAATCATATTGATGGTGTTTACAATCTAAATACTAGACCAAAGTCTTATAAATGTATTAAGTTATGACTAGAATTATTCTGTGAGCGAAATGATTTTAATTTTTTGTAAACACTCTATAATATATGTAGGTGAGATTATTGTGAAAAAACTAACAAAAATGGTTTTAAGTTATAAATTATACCCCGCACTCATGTTAATCATGAGCGTTTTTTTATCTTTTACGGTCGTTGTGCAAAACATTTCAATTTCACACTTTTTAAATCACTTACTGTATTACCAACAACAATCTTTATTATTATTGTTATCAGTTATTTTTATCTCCCTTATTTTAAGGGCAACATTTAATATGCTGATTCAATTTTTAGGAGATCATTTGGCATTTAAAATAAAACATATGCTTAGAGAACAAATGATTTTGAAGAAAAGTGTCCGTTCAATTGGTGAAGAAATAAATATTTTAACTGAAAGTATTGATGGTATCGGTCCGTTCTTTCAGAGTTATTTACCTCAAGTCTTTAAATCAATGTTAATTCCCATCGTTATTATTATTACCATGTGTTTTGTTCATTTACCTACTGCTATTATTATGATAGTTACCGCACCTTTTATTCCATTGTTTTATGTTATTTTTGGACTTAAAACAAGAGATGAGTCGAAGGATCAAATGACATATTTAAACCAGTTTAGTCAACGTTTTTTAAATACTGCTAAAGGTCTTATTACATTTAAACTTTTAAATCAAACGAAACATTCTGAGCAACAACTTTATAAAGACAGTACACGTTTTAGAGATTTAACAATGCGTATTTTGAAAAGTGCCTTTTTATCAGGACTTATGCTTGAGTTCATAAGTATGTTAGGGATTGGATTGGTCGCATTGGAAGTGGCTTTAAGCTTAGTTGTGTTTAACCATATCAACTTTGTGACTGCAGCGATTGCGATTATTTTAGCTCCTGAATTTTATAATGCGATTAAAGACTTAGGTCAAGCATTTCATACAGGTAAGCAAAGTGAAGGTTCTAGCGATGTGGTGTTTTCATTTTTAGAATCTGAAGATAAAGCTGACTCTCCTACATTAAAAGTGGATGAGAAACAGTTTGAACAAGTTTTAATCAAACATGTTGATTTTCAATACGCTAATAGTAATCATATGGCATTGAAAAACATTTCATTTTCGGTAAATAAAGGAGAAAAGGTCGCTATTGTGGGACCGAGTGGTGCAGGGAAATCCACTTTAGCTAAGTTGCTTAGTCAATCAGTAACACCCACACATGGAACACTTTCATTTAACCAAGCATCATTAAATATTGGATTTCTAAGTCAGTGCCCATATATATTTGCAGATTCTATCAAAAATAATATTGCAATGTATGATGATGAGATATGTGATGCACAAGTGATTCAAGTGCTTGATGAAGTGGGGTTAAAAGAGAAAGTACTTTCATTGAAATATGGTATCTATACTTCTATTGGTGAAGGTGGGGAAATGTTATCAGGTGGACAAATGAGACGTATTGAGTTAAGTCGTTTATTATTATTGAAACCTGATATTGTTATTTTTGATGAACCAGCGATAGGATTAGATATTGAAACTGAAAAGGTCATACAACAAGTATTAGAGCATCATTTTTCTACAACGACAGTGTTTATTATTGCACACCGTGATTCAACCATTCGAAGTTCAGCACGGCGTATATATCTCGAAAGTGGTCATCTTATAAAAGATGACTCGATCATTTCTGTTTCGCGTAGTGAGGTGACGATAGATCAATGAAATCACGTATTCATTTTAGTATAGATAGAGATTTAATATGCGCTATCATGGTAGGTGTTTTAGGTGGAATTATAGCATTAGCAATGTTCTTTTTAAGTGGTTATATGATTACTCAAAGTGCGCTAGGTGCGCCACTCTATGCATTAATGATTTTAGTTGTATCTGTTAAATTGTTTGGATTTTTAAGAGCAATCACACGCTATATAGAAAGATTACTTTCACACAAGACGACATTTACAATGTTACGTAATGTACGAGTTCAATTTTTAAAAATGCTATATCCAGTCGTTCCAGATATCTATAGAAAATTTAATTCAAGTGATCTTATTACAAAAATGATAAGCCGTGTAGAAGCTTTACAAAACATATATCTGAGAGTATATTACCCACCGATTGTAATCGGATTAACTGCAATTGTTTCAGTAATGACTATGTTGTTTTTATCTCCTCTACATGCATTAGTGATTACTTTAAGTATGTTATTAACTTTATGGATTGTTCCTTGGTTAAGCGCTAAGAAAGCACGTAAATTAAAGCAACAAGTGACTCAAACGCAAAAAATATTTCTTAAAAGATATTATGATTATAAAGAAGGTCATGAAGAATTAAAACGTTTCAATCGTAGCGATGACTTCAAAAATACAGTTTCCCATGCTTTACGACAATTTGATGATATGCAACTTAAAGAACGCCGATTTCTTTCAATTTATGACTACTTGTTAAACTTAATTGCAATGTTCTCAATATTTATGTGTTTAGTGTTAGGCGCGCAACAGATTCATGATGGTCAGCTCAATGCTATTTATATTACAAGTATTATATTGATGATATTAACTTTATTTGAACAAGCAGTACCTATGAGCAATGTGGCATATTATAAAGCGGATACAGACCAGGCACTTGAAGAGATACACGAGGTTATTGTACCTAATTATAAAATTCCTTCAGAACGTACTAACTTAAAGCGTTCGCAAAATCATTTATTAGAAATTAAAAATGTCACATTTAAATATGAACATCAACATCACTCTATTCTAAAACAGATTAATCTAACCGTTGAATATGGTGATAAGGTAGCAATCATCGGTCCTTCAGGATCAGGTAAAAGTACTTTACTTCAAGTATTACTTGGGCTATATCAAATAGAAGAGGGGAAAGTGAGATTAAATGGTAAAGATATGAACAGTATCAATGACAATGAAAAATATCAAACATTTAATGCAATGCTTCAATCTCAATATATTTTTGATGGTACAATTCGTGATAATTTATTTTCTGAGCAATCAGATGATAACCTCAAAAAGGTTCTCGGAGATGTTGGATTAGAATATTTAAATTTAGATAGAATAGTTACGTTAGACGGTCATAATTTATCAGGTGGGGAAGCTCAACGTCTAAGTTTAGCGAGATTGCTATTAAGACCTTCGGCCGATTTTTGGATATTAGATGAACCTACTACAGCACTAGATATTAATAATACCCAAAAAATTATAAATTTGATTGAATCCTTATCCCAAACACTCATCATAGCTACACATGATTTAGAAATACTTCCAAGATTTAATAAAATTATAGTCATGAATGATGGAGAAATAATAGAAAATGGCTCATATCAAGAATTAATGCAGCATGACGGTTATTTAAAAAAAGTAATAGAAATGAATAGAAACGAAATGAAATTTTTTAATTAAATCATATATAACAAAATCCTGAGACACTAAGTTTTGTCTCAGGATTTTGTTATATATTGGTAGTCGATGACTAAGATGAAAAAGAACTTGTATTCAGTCTTCTCAGTCATAGTTCTCGTTACCACAGGAAGAACATGAATTTAATTCAAATTCTGTCCACACCTTTATTATATAATATGTTTGAGTGTACAATGTATTTAAAACTTAACCTTTAACTTTAGTTTCATGACAGCAACACATTACTTTTCTTTTGTTTCGATAAATGCATCGATGACTTTACCTAATAAACGATTAAGTTCTTTGACCTCATCTTTAGATAAAGAAGAAGCAGTTGCAACTTTCTCAGATGCGTTGCTTAATTCGGGCCTAATCATTTCACTTTTGTCTGTTAAGTGAATAAATACTTCACGTTGATCTACTTCAGAACGTTCACGTTTGATTAAATCAACTTGTTCCATTCTCTTGAGTAATGGTGATACAGTTCCAGTATCAAGTGCTAATTCTGTAACGACCTTTTTGACGTTAACAGGTGATTCATCCCATAATATTGTTAAAACAAGAAATTGTGGGTATGTTAGATTGTACTTTTTAAAGACTTTGTTTGAATAGTAGCGATTAACTTGTCTTTGAGCGTTGTACAAACTAAAGCATAGCTGCTCTTTTAAATTATGTTGTTCAGACATTAAAGTTCTCCTCCAGACATTCTATCCGTATTCTCTTTTTTTCGGATTGGAATCCATCTATGTTGCTTGTTTTATATACAACACTATGATTCAATGTCATGCTAAAATTAAAGTATGTTTAAAGTTTAGAAGATATCTTACATTAAATCAAGTAAAAAGATAATTAAATATTTATGTTATCATATATTAAAATGTTTGTAATAGTAAAGGATATATTAAAATGAAAAATAATAAAAATGAAAAGTTGAAAATCACAATCGTTAGCGGTTTCTTAGGCAGTGGTAAAACTACGTTCCTGACACATTATATTAATGAATTATTAAAAATTGATGAGAAAATAACAGTAATTATGAACGAATTTGGATCATTTGATGTAGATGGTAACCATTTGAGTGAATTAGTCAAAGTATATCCATTATTGAATGGTTGTGTTTGTTGTGATATGAAATCAGATTTAGTTCAACAAATTGAGATGCTCAGTCACAACCATGAAACGGACCATATTATAATAGAAGCAACTGGTATCGCGCATCCTATTGAATTGATCATGGCGTGTCAAGATCCTCGCATAGTTCAGTTTGTTGAACGTCCCCATGTTGTTAGTATTGTTGATGCACTTCGCTTTTTACAAAGACAACAGTATACTGACTCCACAAAGCGTCTCATGGAAGAACAACTCGAGGTAAGCGATGTGCTCGTCGTTAATAAATTAGATTTAATAACTGTTGAAGACAGACATACTTTAAAAAAACAACTTAACGAAGTAAACAAATATAGTTCAAAAATATATACTACTTATGGACAAGTTAATATCGATGAGATGTCACAATTTCGTGATCAATTAGTAATGACACACACACATTCTCATCACCATGGTATAAATAGTATGCAATACACATTTACAACAGCCATTGATCGACAATTATTTTACCAATTTATTTTGCGTATGCCTGATAATGTTTTAAGATTAAAGGGATATGTACAATTTAAAGATGAACCCAATGTGACATATGAGTTTCAATATTCATTTGGTATGCCAGATTATGAAGTTATTAATAGGGATTATCCGTTAACAATAGTATTGATTGGTGAACAACTTGATGTTAACAGATTAAAAAATAAACTCGATATGTTGCAATTCTCATAAATAAGGAGAGTATGATAAAAATGAATGAAGATAACCGTAACAAACAAATTAAATTTGAAAGAAACCTAATCACTTTTCCATATTTAGGTTTTGCCTTTGTTGTCTTATTATTTAATATCTTTTATACCGATGTAAAAATTACAATGGTCTTATTTGGTCTATTCTTTGCTTACAATTTAGGAATGCTTTTTATTGCCTTCATAAGACATTTTAAACGTACACTTATATTAACCTTAATACTAACAATATTAAGTGGTATAGCATTTTTTGTACTGCTTTATGTTTTTGGATTAAATCATGATATTTTTGGATAGTCAGTCATTATATAAATATTTATTTCACATAAGTCTTCAAGCGCTTTGTCATTTCAATGTTATAATTAACATGAATTGGCAAAGCTTTTTGATTTTTAAAGAGAAAATTAAACAAGGGGGCATTGCTTATGGTCAATAGAAGAAAGATATCAATTATTGGTGCGGGACATACAGGAGGGACTCTAGCATTCATTCTTGCACAAAAGGAATTAGCAGAAATTGTGTTGATTGAACGCCAGCAATCAGAGGGGATGGCTAAAGGAAAGGCGTTAGATATTTTAGAAAGCGGACCCATTTGGGGGTTTGACACACCTATACATGGTTCAGTAAATATAGAAGATATTAAAGACTCAGACGTAGTGGTGATGACTGCAGGTATACCTAGGAAATCAGGAATGACAAGAGAAGACTTAGTTCAAACTAATGAACAAATAGTACGAGAAACTGCACTACAAATTGCAACGTATGCACCTCAGTCAATAATTATTGTACTGACTAATCCGGTTGATGTTATGACATATACAGCATTTAAAGCATCAGGTTTTCCTAAAGAACGTATTATTGGTCAATCTGGAATTTTAGACGCTGCAAGATATCGAACTTTTATCGCTCAAGAACTTAACGTGTCTGTCAAAGATGTAAATGGGTTTGTGTTAGGAGGACACGGTGATACGATGTTACCTTTGGTAAATACAACACACATTAATGGGATTCCCGTTAAACATCTTATTTCTAAAGAAAAGATTGATCAAATTGTTGAACGTACACGTAAGGGTGGTGCAGAAATTGTTGAATTATTAGGTCAAGGCTCAGCTTATTATGCACCAGCAACTGCCATATATGAAACTATAGATGCAATTTTTAATGATCGGAAACGTTTATTACCAAGTATTGCTTATCTAGAAGGAGAATACGGATGCTCAGATATTTGTTTTGGTGTTCCTACTATAATAGGATATCAAGGAATAGAAAAGATTATAGAGGTAGATATGAATAATGATGAATATCAACAACTACAACACTCTGCGCAAGCTGTGAGTGAAGTCAAAAACTCATTAAAATTCAAATAAATAACTAGGAAATCCTTCATCGGAAGTTGTTAGATTTTTGTGAAAATTGTGTGAAGGGTATTTGTCGTTGATATATATAAAAGCGCTTTCTTGATATAATGAACATATATTCATAGAATAAGGAGACGATGATAATGGCTAAAGGGGACCAATATCAAGCGCATACTGAAAAATATCATGATAAAAAGTCTAAAAAAAATTATAAACCTGTGTGGATTATCATTAGTTTTATTATTTTAATTACTATCTTGTTATTACCGACACCAGCAGGATTGCCTGTAATGGCTAAAGCAGCATTAGCTATTTTAGCTTTCGCTGTAGTTATGTGGGTTACAGAAGCAGTTACTTATCCAGTTTCTGCAACATTAATTTTAGGATTAATGATACTTTTACTAGGTTTAAGTCCAGTTCAAGATTTATCCGAAAAACTTGGAAACCCTAAAAGTGGCGACATAATACTAAAAGGTAGCGATATTTTAGGAACGAATAACGCGCTTAGTCACGCTTTCAGTGGTTTTTCAACGTCAGCCGTAGCACTTGTAGCTGCAGCATTATTTTTAGCAGCAGCAATGCAGGAAACCAATTTACATAAACGACTTGCATTACTTGTGCTATCAATTGTAGGAAATAAAACTAGAAATATAGTCATTGGTGCTATTTTAGTATCTATTGTTCTAGCATTTTTTGTACCATCAGCTACAGCGCGTGCTGGTGCAGTTGTCCCAATATTACTGGGAATGATTGCTGCATTTAATGTGAGTAAGGATAGTAGACTTGCTTCATTATTAATTATTACTGCTGTACAAGCAGTTTCGATATGGAATATAGGTATTAAAACGGCTGCAGCACAAAATATTGTAGCCATCAATTTTATTAACCAAAATTTAGGACATGATGTATCATGGGGAGAGTGGTTTTTATATGCTGCGCCGTGGTCAATCATTATGTCTATAGCTCTTTATTTTATAATGATTAAGTTTATGCCACCTGAACATGATGAAATTGAAGGTGGCAAAGAGTTAATTAAAAAGGAACTTAATAAATTAGGACCAGTCAGTCATAGAGAATGGCGACTAATTGTGATTTCAGTGCTTTTATTATTCTTCTGGTCGACTGAGAAAGTATTACATCCGATTGATTCAGCTTCGATTACACTAGTTGCTCTAGGTATTATGCTGATGCCAAAGATTGGTGTTATTACTTGGAAAGGTGTTGAAAAGAAGATTCCGTGGGGAACGATTATAGTATTTGGTGTAGGAATCTCACTTGGTAATGTATTACTTAAAACAGGAGCCGCTCAATGGTTAAGCGATCAAACATTTGGTTTAATGGGGCTTAAACATTTACCAATCATAGCAACTATTGCGTTAATTACCTTATTTAATATATTAATACATTTAGGTTTTGCAAGTGCAACGAGCTTAGCCTCTGCGTTAATACCTGTGTTTATTTCTTTGACTTCAACGCTAAATTTAGGTGATCATGCTATTGGTTTTGTATTAATACAACAATTTGTGATTAGTTTTGGTTTCCTGCTACCTGTTAGTGCACCACAAAATATGCTTGCATATGGTACTGGGACTTTTACTGTAAAGGATTTTTTAAAGACAGGTATACCTTTAACGATAGTAGGTTATATTTTAGTTATCGTATTTAGTTTGACGTATTGGAAATGGCTTGGTTTAGTGTAAGTAAAAGATTTAGGTATTTAAATGATAATTATAAATGTCTCGTAAAGTTTAATATTTTAACTTTACGAGACATATTTTATAAATTCGTGGCAAGTTAATCTTAATAGTTGAAATGAAGCGTATAAAAATATATGAATGTAAATAGAATTTAGTATTAGGGTATAACAAAAAATTAATGTTAGGTGGTAATTTCTAATGGCTATAGGTGTCATATTAAATAGAGTTTTTAGGATAAATAATAATCCCTTATTTGATTATATATATAGAAATAAAGAATCTATAAATCAATGTTATTTTATTATTCCAACTGAAGAGTTTGAAGAAGAAGCAAAAAAGAAAGCACAATACTATTATGGGTCCATACAGAAGTTTATGTATGAACTACAACGATATGATATAGAACCCTTTTTGATGTCTTATGATAAATTAATAGATTTTTGTAAAAAACAAACTATAGACAAGGTTGTTGTTGCAGGTGATATTATGAGTTATCATCACGAAGAATATGATATTTTACATCAAAGAAAACGGTTTAAACAAGCTGATATTCAAGTAATATCATTAAGGGCAAACCATTATTTTAAACCTTGCAAAACACATAATAAACAAGGTGAACCATATAAAGTATTTACCAGTTTTTATAGAAAATGGCGTCCTTACTTAATGATTAGAGATGAATATGACTATCATTTAGAAGATATTACAAAGGTTGCAGTGAAATCTCAACATAAAATTAAAGAAGATTATCATTCATATGGCATAAGTGAACGTGATGTTCAAAATCGTTGGTCTGAATTTTTATCTCAAGATATCGAAAATTATAAAGAAAACAGGGAATATTTGCCTGAAGTATTAACAAGCCAATTAAGTATTTACTTAGCTTATGGAATGATAGATATTATACAAGTTTTCAACGATTTACTTCAAAATTATGATAAAAATGAACAAAATTACGAAGCTTTTATACGTGAATTGATTTTTAGAGAGTTTTATTATGTATTAATGACCAATTATCCCGAAACAGCTCATGTTGCTTTTAAAGAAAAATACCAACAATTGAAATGGTCTTATAATGAAGAGAATTTTAAATTGTGGAAAGATGGGAATACTGGTTTTCCCATTATTGATGCAGCAATGGAGGAACTTAAAACAACTGGATTTATGCATAATCGCATGAGAATGGTAGTTTCTCAATTTTTAACTAAGGATTTGTTTATTGACTGGATTTGGGGTGAGTCATTTTTCAAACAAAAATTAATAGATTATGATGCAGCTTCAAATGTTCACGGATGGCAATGGTCGGCTTCTACTGGAACAGATGCTGTACCATACTTTAGAATGTTTAATCCTATAAGACAAAGCGAGCGTTTTGATAATAATGCTCGATATATTAAAACTTACATTCCAAAATTAAATCAGATAGATGCTAAGTATTTACACGATACCCATAAATTCGAGCAACAAATAAAGGGTCAAGGTGTTGAAATAGGTAAAGACTATCCTAAACAAATGATTGATCACAAAGAAAGTAGACAACGTGTAATGTCAGAATTCAAAGCATTAGATTAAAGAAAAAAGATCTGAACAACAGTATACGTGCGTTCAGATCTTTATCTAGTTACATAAAAAAACAAACATAGATTAAAATATATTCTAACAAAGTTAAAATATACATATATTTAAGGTTTAATTTAGTTTTAAAAGGGACTTCCCAATTTGTATAACGGGTCTCATAATAAAATAATTGCATCAAATATAATCCTATCCCCAACGGTAAACACATTAATAAAATAGCTTTAGTATAGCTCCATCCTATTTGATGCCATAAATGACCTATCATGAGTTGAATCATGATGAGACATACCATTAATATTACTTCAATCATCATTGGTAAAATCTCACCCCTTTAACAAACAATATGACTGTTGCTTGTATGAGCACCATTAGAATGACAAATAGTAACGCTTTAACATCTATGATTAAAAAAACCTCTTTCACAATTTTTAAAGGTGCATTTAATAAATAGACAGTATGTAATCTTAAGAATCGACCGATGTAAATACCTAATCCATTTAAGAACATTAATATAACTATCAATAGTCGATTTAACCATACATAAGACGTAAAATGTGCAATTTCTAAAAATATAAGAATTGTGAGGTATATTGCTAAGAGTACGCCAAGTATTAGATAGGTGAAATAAATCCATTCTGTGATGTTTAATCCAGCTAAAAAGTTAAATTGAAATTGGTTTAAGTGTATGAGATCGGTAATCATATAAAATGTGTTTGGAACTAATAATAGAAATATGAGTCCGAAAACAATAAATAAGGGCCATTCAAAAGCTTTGACTGGTTTGAATAATTTTAAAAGTAGACAAAGTTCAAAAGGCACGTATGCTAAAAATAAATTTAATGTCATAAAGTTAAAAATATGTGATTCAGTCATAGATATAGCAAATAAGATAATGAAATATATTCTTGCAAAGTAACGAGATTGCATAACCACGCACTACTTTCTATAGAGTTTGATAGTCGAGAGTTAATGATAACTTTTACAGTGAGGCATTTCAAACAATTTGAGGTGCTTTCTGTTTATACAGATGAGAAAGCGAAGAAAAATTACTCCGTACATTCATTAGACTTTGGTAAATTTGATTAAGATTTTGTCGAAAGTTTAGGAAGATACAGTTTCGTTTAATTATATGTTAAATTTTTAACTAAAAAATAGAGTTTAGTGAAATTTAAATATTAAAGTTTTTCAAAATGATTGTCATGCCACGTTAAATTGTTATACAATGTAGAAACTTTTAGTAAAGTAAAGTTTTTATGCGGGACATTAAAATTAAAAAATAAACTTGCGATAAAATTCAAAATGATTGGTATGCTTACTATATTAGAAAAAGGGGGTGTCCTATGAAAAAGCAATTATTTATTCTTTATTTTAATATATTTCTTATATTTTTAGGAATTGGGTTAGTTATTCCTGTACTTCCTGTATATTTAAAGGATTTAGGATTAAAAGGTAGTGACTTAGGAATGCTAGTTGCTGCCTTTGCATTATCACAAATGATTATTTCACCATTTGGTGGTACACTAGCTGATAAATTGGGGAAAAAATTAATTATATGTATCGGTTTAGTATTCTTTTCTGTCTCTGAATTTATGTTCGCAGCCGGTCAAAGTTTTACCATTTTAATCATTTCACGTGTTTTAGGTGGTTTTAGTGCAGGCATGGTCATGCCTGGTGTAACAGGTATGATTGCAGATATTTCTCCAGGAGCTGATAAAGCTAAAAACTTTGGTTATATGTCGGCAATTATTAATTCAGGTTTCATATTAGGGCCTGGATTTGGAGGGTTTTTAGCTGAAATTTCACATAGATTACCTTTCTATGTTGCTGGAACATTAGGTGTTGTTGCATTCATTATGTCAGTTTTATTAATTCATAATCCTCACAAAGCAACCACAGATGGATTCCACCAATATCAACCAGAATTATTCACTAAAATTAATTGGAAAGTATTTATTACGCCAGTTATATTAACACTTGTATTAGCATTTGGTTTATCTGCTTTTGAAACATTGTTTTCTTTATATACAGCTGACAAAGTAAATTATACTCCTAAAGATATTTCGATAGCTATTATCGGTGGAGGCGTGTTTGGCGCATTATTCCAGGTATTCTTCTTTGATAAATTTATGAAACATATGAGTGAACTTAATTTTATTGCATGGTCATTACTATATTCAGCTATTGTTCTCGTTATGTTAGTGCTTGCAAATGGTTATTGGACGATTATGATGATTAGCTTTGTTGTTTTTATAGGTTTTGATATGATTAGACCGGCTTTAACTAATTACTTCTCAAATATAGCAGGTAAACGGCAAGGTTTTGCAGGTGGATTGAATTCAACTTTTACCAGTATGGGTAACTTTATAGGTCCTCTTGTAGCTGGTGCATTATTCGATGTTAATTTAGAGTTTCCTTTATATATGGCTATTGCGGTTTCATTAAGTGGAATTATCATTATTTTTATTGAAAAAGGACTTAAGTCACGTCGTAAAGAAGCAAATTAATACTCAATATGAAATGTGGGGCCCCAACAAAAAGAATTTCACCGAGAAATTCTACGGACAAGGCAAGTTTGGGCGGACGAGGTGGGACACAGTGTTCAAGACGGAATCTGTGCCCCACTTCTTTTGTTTTATAACTTGTAATGCAAAGTTGATCTTACCTTAAATATAAGTTTTAAAAGATTATGAATTATTAGTGGTTTATGTAACAAAAATAACAACTACATTAATGTTATTGTTACAAATATTACAATCTATTTAAATTGTAATCTACATATCTTTTATTAAAAGTTGTTGTGTTAAGATAGAATAAATCTTAAAAGAAATGTGGGTAAGGAGATGAAATTGAAAAACTTATTTTTAAGTTCTGTTGCAATTATTTTGTCAATTTGTTTAGTACTTTTATTATTTTTAGCTACAAACCAAAATGCATTAGCGAAAGTCCATAAAACAATTTGCACTTTTACTAAAGTAAAAACAGTTTCTCATAACAATATATTCCCTAACTTAAATATGAATCATGTTGCTGAAGCTTCAGAAAAAAACTCTGATTATCAAAAGAATGTTAATAAAACAAATCAACAAAGTGTAAGAACGCAAACATCTTATGATTTCAATCCACAAGAATGTAAAGTAATTGCTTTGAATTACGCTGAGAATCATTTAAGTAAAAAATATAATATAGAGCGTACCTTCAACGAGTCGCTTCATTCAGTATATGTATTTTCTAGTGAAAATAAACTTCATCAAACTAAGGTTAAAGTCAATAAAAGTGGGACTGTACATGCATCAAACATCAATTATCATTAATTAACACGCTTTCTACTATATAAGAAAGGGTGTTTTTTAATAGTGTTAGAGTAAATGAAATAAAGTTTTCATGTTAAAATGAAATGTGAATGATCATTATAAAGGGTGAGTATATGTCTAAAACTAAAAAAACAAATGCTATGCGGATTTTAGATAGAGCTAAAATTAATTATCAAATGAATACTTACGAAGTTACTGACAAGCATCAACATGGAGAAGAAATTGCTCAACTCGTAGGTGCTAAAATAGAAGAAGTCTTTAAAACACTTGTACTAGAGAATTCTAATCATGAACACTATGTTTTTGTCATTCCAGTTAATGAAACGTTAGATATGAAAAAGGCTGCTCATGTTGTTAATGAAAAGAAATTGAACTTAATGCCTCTCGATCAATTAAAACAAGTAACAGGGTATGTTAGAGGAGGGTGTTCCCCTATCGGTATGAAACATTCCTTTAAAACGACGATTGATGCTTCTGCTAGAAATTTAGAAAAAGTTTATATTAGCGGAGGTCAAAGAGGAATGCAAATTATCATTCATGTGAATGATTTAATTGACATGACGAAGGCTCAAGTAGAATCTATTACACAGAATTAATCGTGTATAGACATTTAATGTTTCAACATTATTTGAATAAATTTGTAAAGACATTGTTAAATACTTAGAAAATGATCTCTGAAAATTAAAATGTACGACTTAAATTGTGATGATGTAATTCATTTTAAACACCTAATCGGAAAGGTGTTTTTATTTTTGTCACAAAATGATTGTTTTTGATTGAAAATGGAAGATTTTGATTGAAATATGTAAGCGTAGCCATTACAATATAAGTGAGTTAGGGGAGGTATAGCAGTGATATCAGAAAAACGACAGAATTTAATTTTACAAGAATTAACTCAAAAGGACTTTTTAACACTTCAAGATTTAGTTGATAGAACAGGATGTAGTGCATCAACTATACGAAGAGATTTATCTAAGTTACAAAATATGGGTAAATTACAACGTGTACATGGTGGTGCTACAATTCATCAAAATCGAGTTAAGGAACCTAAGTTATCTGAAAAAAGAACTCAGAATTTACGTGAAAAACAAGAAATCGCTAAACGTGCTGCATGTGATATACAAGATCATGAATGTATATTTCTAGATGCGGGTTCCTCAACTTTTGAGTTAATTCAATATATTGAGGCAAAGGATATTACTGTTGTAACAAACGGAATGACACATGTTGAAGAACTATTAAAGCACGGTATTAAAACTTTAATGGTTGGTGGCCAAGTTAAACCTACGACAATGGCTACAGTTGGTGCTAACGCGTTAGAAACATTAAGACGTTATTGTTTTGATCGCGCTTTTATAGGAATGAACGGTATTGATTTAAAATATGGATTAACAACCCCTGATGAACAAGAAGCTTTGATTAAAGAAACAGCTATGAAACTATCAAATCATAAATATGTGCTTGTCGATCAATCAAAGTTTAATCAAATTTATTTTGCAAGAGTTCCAATTTTAGATGGGCTTAGCATCATAACTTCGCAAAAGGCAATGCAAAGCAAGATGACTGAAGCTTACATGAATGAATTTAATTTTATAGGAGGGAAATCATGATATATACAGTTACTTTCAATCCTTCAATCGATTACATCATTTTTACTGATGGATTTGAAATAGCAGGATTAAATCGGGCAAAAGCAACGTATAAATTTGCTGGAGGTAAGGGGATCAATGTATCAAGAGTACTTAAAACTTTAGATGTTGATTCTACAGCCTTAGGATTTTCAGGAGGTTTCCCTGGGGATTTTATTACTCAAACACTTGAGGACAGTAATATTCAATCAGATTTTGTTCAAGTAGATGAGGATACGCGTATTAATGTGAAACTAAAATCAGGTCAAGAAACAGAAATCAATGCACCCGGACCTAAAGTGACACACGCGCAATTTGAACAACTTTTATCACAAATACGTCGCACTACAAAAGACGATATTGTTATTGTAGCTGGAAGTGTACCGAACAGTATTCCAAGTGATGCTTATGCACAAATCGCACAAATCACTGAAAAAACTGGTGCGCAACTAGTTGTTGATGCAGAAAAAGATCTTGTTGAAACAGTATTACCATATCGACCATTATTTATTAAACCAAACAAAGATGAATTAGAAGTAATGTTTAACACTACAGTCAAGAGTGATGAAGATGTTATAAAATATGGTAAAGAAATTTTAAAAAAGGGGGCACAATCAGTCATCATTTCACTTGGTGGCGATGGTGCGATATATGTTGATCAACATCAAAGTATTAAAGCTGTGAATCCACAAGGACATGTAGTTAATACAGTAGGATCTGGTGATAGTACAGTGGCAGGTATGGTAGCAGGGTTGTCCATGGGTCTTAATGTAGATGAAGCTTTTCAACAGGCCGTAGCTTCAGGAACAGCGACTGCTTTTTCAGAAGATTTAGCGACAAGAGATGCTATAGAAAATATTAAATCTCAAGTGACAATTTCTGTACTTGATGGGGAGTGAAAAAGATGAGAATTACTGAACTGTTAACTAAAGAAACAATAGCGATGGATTTAGATGCTTCTGATAAGAGTGGGGTGATTACTGAGCTAGTTAATCAATTGGATAAAGCAGGTAAGTTAAGTGACCCTGTATCGTTTAAAGAGGCAATTCATAATCGTGAATCTCAGAGTACAACAGGGATTGGTGAAGGTATTGCTATACCACATGCTAAAGTTGCAGCAGTTAAAACACCTGCAATTGCATTCGGTAAATCTAAAGAAGGTGTGGATTATCAGAGTTTAGACATGCAACCTGCACACTTATTCTTTATGATTGCAGCGCCTGAAGGTGGAGCACAAACGCACTTAGATGCACTTGCGAAACTTTCCGGAATATTAATGGATGAGAAAATACGTGAAAAATTAATTCATGCTGAATCTCCTGAAGAAGTGTTAAACATTATCGATGAAGCGGATGATGAGGCAACAAAAGAAGAAGAAGCAGAAGCGAATGAAAATGCAACTGTTTCAACTGACAACTCAAATCAAGATAATAATGAGCCTTATGTTTTAGCAGTTACAGCATGCCCAACTGGTATAGCCCACACATATATGGCACGTGATGCTTTGAAAAAGCAAGCTGAGAAGATGAACATCAAAATTAAAGTTGAAACAAATGGTTCTAGTGGTATTAAAAATCATTTAACTGAACAAGACATAGAACGTGCAACTGGAATAATTGTTGCAGCAGATGTCCATGTAGAAACTGATCGTTTTGATGGAAAAAATGTGGTTGAGGTTCCTGTTGCTGATGGTATTAAACGCCCCGAAGAACTAATTAATACAGCATTAGATACAAATCGTAAACCATTCGTAGCGCAAGGTGGATCGAAAAAACATGACGATAATGAAGAAAAGTTAAGTCCAGGAAAAGCATTCTATAAACACTTAATGAATGGTGTTTCTAATATGTTACCACTTGTTATTTCGGGTGGTATCTTAATGGCAATTGTATTCTTATTCGGCGCAAACTCATTTAAACCTGATAGTTCAGAATATAATGCATTTGCTGAACAATTATGGAATATCGGTAAAAATAGTGCCTTTGCTTTAATTATTCCGATTTTAGCTGGTTTCATTGCACGTAGTATTGCAGATAAACCAGGTTTTGCAGCTGGTTTAGTTGGTGGTATGTTAGCTATTTCTGGAGGTTCTGGATTTATTGGTGGAATTATTGCAGGTTTCTTAGCAGGTTATTTAACTCAAGGAATTAAATATATTACACGTAAATTGCCACAAGCAATTGAAGGCTTGAAACCTACTTTAATCTATCCATTGCTTTCTGTTTCAATTACTGGATTATTAATGGTGTATGTCTTTAATCCGCCAGCAGCTTGGTTAAATCATTTGTTATTAAATGGTTTAAATAGTTTGTCAGGCTCTAATATTATGTTACTTGGTCTTGTGATTGGAGCTATGATGGCAATTGACATGGGCGGTCCATTTAATAAAGCAGCTTATGTATTTGCTACTGCTGCACTAACTGAAGGTAATGCAGCTCCTATTACTGCAGCGATGATTGGTGGTATGATTCCTCCATTAGCTATCGCTACAGCAATGTTAATCTTTAGAAGAAAATTCACTAAAGAGCAAAGAGGCTCAATTGTACCAAACTATGTTATGGGATTATCATTTATTACTGAAGGTGCCATCCCATTCGCAGCTGCCGATCCATTACGTGTGATTCCTTCAATGATGGTTGGTTCAGGTGTGGCTGGAGCAATAGCTTTAGGTTTAGGATCAAGTATCAAAGCCCCTCACGGTGGAATTTTCGTCATTGTTGGTACTGATTTTAGCCATATACTTCAAACTCTTATTGCTTTAGTTGTAGGTACGTTAGTTTCAGCTTTACTTTATGGTTTCTTGAAACCAAAAGTAACAGACAATGAAATTCAAGCATCTCAAGCTATGGATGAATAGTAATCATATAATTAGTAATAACAATGCTTTAAATATTTAGAAAATTAATTGAATTAAACGGTGATTTCCATTTCAAAATAAATGGGAATTGCCGTTTTTTTAATAGAAATTTATGTTGCATTGGTTAGATTGAATGTTATCGTTGTAATAAAGACTAAGAAGTTTAATAATTAAATAGTTATTGTGTATGAAAATAATATCTTAAATTAAAAATACAGTTATTAAATTAAGAATATATAGTAAAATTCATCTGTTAACCAGTAAAATATTGAAAAAGTGATATTCAATACGAAGAAAGATATAATAAAATAGTTCAATCAACTACTATTAATTTAAAGAAAAGAAGGGTTCAATCATGTCAGAATATGTTTTAACGAATGGCATCGTATATACAGAAAATGAAATGATTAACAATGGATATGTTCATATTAAAGATGGGAAAATTTTGGACGTTGGTAAGTGTCCTTTTCATCCGTCATCGTCTCATAATACAATTGACATTATTGATGTAAAAAAACGACATATACTGCCTGGGTTTATAGATATTCACATTCATGGGGGGTATGGTGAAGATGCCATGGATGCATCTGAACAGGGTTTACAACATTTAGCAGAATCACTCCTTTCTGAGGGGACAACATCTTTTTTAGCAACAACAATGACACAGTCAACGGTCAACATTGAGCGGGCTCTTCAAACTATTGCTAAATATACTCAACAACAAGATGTTACAAATGCTGCCGAAATTGTCGGAGTACATCTTGAAGGTCCATTTATTTCAGAACATAAAGTAGGCGCACAACACCCTCAATTCGTACAACGTCCTACGGTTGATAAAATAAAGTCGTTTCAGAAAGTAGCGAATGGACTAATTAAGATTATTACGTACGCTCCTGAAGTTGATGGAGCAACAGAAACTTTAAAGACAATGAAAAATGATATCATTTTTTCAATCGGACATACGGTGGCAACGTTTGATCAAGCGAATGCAGCTGTAAGTCATGGTGCCAAACATATCACTCATTTGTATAATGCAGCGACCGGCTTTCAACATCGAGAACCGGGCGTATTTGGTGCAGCCTGGTTAAATCAAGGATTGCATACTGAAATGATTGTGGACGGTATTCATTCACATCCGGCATCCATCGCACTTGCATATAGGCTTAAGGGGAATCAAAGTTGTTATTTAATTACAGATGCGATGAGAGCTAAAGGAATGCCAGAAGGACATTATGATTTAGGTGGTCAGGATGTGATTGTAAAGGGAAGTGAAGCACGTCTGTCTTCTGGGGCTTTAGCTGGAAGTATACTCAAAATGAACGAAGGACTTAAAAACTTAATACAATTTACAGGTGACACGATTGAGCATTTATGGAGAGTAACAAGTTTAAATCAAGCGGTGACATTAGGCATAGATGACGTAAAAGGTAGTATTAAAATCGGGAAAGATGCAGATATTGTTATCATAGATGATGCATGTAATGTTGAAACGACGATTAAAAATGGAAAATATCATGCTTTCAAATGATTTATCATTGGTTGAACAAAAAAATTATTTTGTCTACAATATAGCATTGGCATATGTTTAACATATAACAAAAGATTTATGATAGAATGAAGCCAATCACATTTTTTACGGGGAGTGTCACGATGGGAAGGTCTTAGCATGTAGTTGTCACTTATTGATTCATGATGATTTAAATACGTGTTACCTAAGCGTGACACAATATATATGGAGGTGAATCCCTAGAAATAGGGAATTAATTGGAAACTTCGACCATAATTAGTTTAGTTATATTTTTTCTTTTGATTGCATTAACAACAGTATTCGTTGGGTCAGAATTTGCATTAGTAAAAGTGAGATCAACGCGTATTGAACAATTAGTAGATGAGGGTAATAAGAGTGCAAAAATTGTCAAAAAGATGATAGACAATCTTGACTATTACTTATCTGCCTGTCAATTAGGTATCACAGTAACGTCTTTAGGCTTAGGTTGGTTAGGTGAACCAACATTTGAAAAGATGATGCACCCACTATTCGAGTTATTACATTTACCGAGTCCTTTAACAACGACGATTTCATTTGTTGTTTCATTCATTGTTGTGACATATTTACATGTTGTATTAGGCGAATTGGCACCTAAATCATTTGCTATTCAACATACAGAACAACTTGCACTTTTATATTCAAGACCACTATTTTATTTTGGTAATTTTATGAAACCACTTATATGGTTAATGAATGGTTCTTCTCGTGTGATTGTCAGAATGTTTGGATTTGATCCAGATGCTCAAACTGATGCAATGTCAGAAGAAGAAATAAAAATTATTATAAACAATAGTTATAATGGTGGAGAGATTAACCAAACCGAGCTTGCGTATATGCAAAATATTTTTTCATTTGATGAACGTCATGCAAAAGATATTATGGTGCCACGTACACAAATGGTTACGCTCAACGAACCATTTAACGTAGATGAATTATTAGATACTATCAAAGAACATCAGTTTACAAGATATCCAATCACTGAAGATGGTGATAAAGACCATGTAAAAGGATTTATAAATGTTAAAGAGTTTTTAACAGAATATGCGTCAGGTAAACCGATTAAAATCGCCAATTATATTCATGAATTACCCATGATTTCAGAAACAACTAGAATAAGTGATGCTCTTGTAAGAATGCAAAGAGAGCATGTACATATTAGTTTGATTATAGATGAATATGGTGGGACAGCAGGTATTTTAACAATGGAAGATATTTTAGAAGAAATTGTTGGTGAAATCAGAGACGAATTTGATGATGATGAAGTTAACGATATAGTTAAACTTGATGATCATACTTATCAAATTAATGGTCGTGTTTTACTTGATGATTTAAATGAAAAATTTGACATAGAGTTTGAAGATTCTGAGGATATTGATACTATTGGTGGTTGGTTACAATCACAAAATACTAATTTGCAAAAAGATGACTTCGTTGATACTGAATATGATCGTTGGACGATTACAGAAATCGACAATCATCAAATTATTTGGGTCAATTTGAATTATGAATTTAATAGTGGACGTCCTTCTGTTGATGAAGAACAAGAAGATGACGAACGTGATTAATACTTAAAAAGATAAGTTGTGGGATAGAATGCCAAGTGAGTTCTATCCCACTTTTTGTTTTGAAAAAGGATAATTAAAATGTAGAGGGTAACGAAGATACTCATCATTTAAGGAGCAATAAATTGCATTGTATTAAAATAACAAAATGAATAGATCAAGTTTGTTTTATCAGTAAATAAAAAAGGTATTAAAATGATAATAAGCGAATAATATTTATGTAAATAAGGAGAGTTAATGTACTATGACAAATGATGTTCAAATTTTAAATAACGGTTATCCAATGCCTGCAGTTGGGTTAGGAGTTTATAAGATAGCGGATGACCAGATGGAAGAGGTTGTTCGTACAGCTTTAGATGCAGGATATCGCGCATTTGATACGGCTTACTTTTATGGAAATGAAAAAGCGTTAGGTAGTGCATTAAAACAATCAAATATTGAGAGGGACGAGCTATTCATAACATCTAAACTTTGGAATGATTATCAAGGTTATGACCAAACAATAGAGTACTTTAATAAATCATTGGACAATTTAGGGTTAGACTATTTAGATTTATTTTTAATTCATTGGCCTTGCGAAAATGATCAATTGTATATTGAATCATATAAAGCCTTAGAACATTTATATGAAGAAGGTAAAATAAAAGCCATTGGTGTATGTAACTTTAAGATACATCATTTAGAAAAGTTAATGAGAGAAACTAAAATTACACCACAGGTGAATCAAATTGAGTTGCATCCGTACTTTAACCAACAAGATGTACAAGACTTTTGTGATGAACATGATATTAAAGTAACAGCTTGGATGCCTTTAATGCGTAATAAAGGATTGCTTGATGATCCTGTTATTACAGATATTGCTCATCGTTATGATAAAACACCTGCACAAATTGTCTTACGTTGGCATCTCGCACATAATCGTATTATCATTCCTAAATCACAAACACCTCAACGTATTAAAGAAAATTTTGATATTTTTGATTTTAATCTTGAGTTAACAGATGTTGCAGAAATAGATAGTTTAAATAAAAATGCTAGACAAGGAAAAGATCCTGATGATGTCAGTATTGGAGATTTGAAATAAATATAATTAACCAGTTAGCGTTAACTTTTAAAAGATAATTAAATACTTTTTACTAAAAGTTAATGTGTTCCTCATAAATGATAATGTTTAAAACTATTAAGCTTAATTTAAGATTATGTAAATACACAGTATTTAACTAGAATGTATGACAAGGAAATTGATAAAATGATAGCAAATAGTTCAGAGAAAAGGATGTCATTTAATGAAAATCAGAGTCATCGTCCCTTGCTATAATGAAGGCGAAGTCGTTTTGAAAACTTATGACAAATTAACTGAAATAATGAAGAAAGATAGTTTAATCAAAAACTATGAATACGATTTACTCTTTATTAACGATGGTAGTATAGATACAACAATACATCATATCAAGAATATTGTTGCGTATGATAACCATGTTAAATATCTTTCGTTCAGTCGAAACTTTGGCAAAGAAGCTGCAATGATTGCTGGCTATGAGCATAGCACAATGCACGACGCGGTGATTATGATTGATGGAGATTTACAACATCCGCCTGAATATATTCCACAAATGATAGAGGGTTACATTGAAGGTTACGATCAAGTGATTGCTAAGAGGAATCGTCAGGGAGAGAATTTTGTACGTAAAACGTTGTCTCGATGTTATTATAAGTTAATTAATGCATTTGTAGAGGATATCCAATTTGAAGACGGCGTTGGTGATTTTAGATTACTCAGTCGACGTGCAGTTCAAGCTTTAACAACCCTTGATGAATATAATCGTTTCTCTAAAGGTCTATTTGAATGGATAGGTTATGAAACAAAAGTATTTCAATATGAAAATGTGACCCGAGAAGATGGAGAATCTAAGTGGACTTTTAGAAAGTTACTCAACTATGGTATAGATGGACTCATCTCTTTTAACAATAAGCCTTTACGCATGATGATATACCTAGGTATGTTCACGTTTTCTATCAGTATTTTATATATAATTTATTTGTTAATAAATATTTTGATTAATGGTATAAATATACCTGGTTATTTTACTACGATTGCCGCTATATTATTGTTGGGTGGTATTCAATTAATGTCTATTGGCGTAGTAGGAGAATATATCGGTCGTATTTATTATGAAGTTAAACATAGACCGAAGTATATTGTTGAAAATTCTAATATTCAGACTGAGAATCTCGACATGAGATATAATGCTTTAAACCTGAATAAAAATAGAAATAACAAGCGTAGTAATGATTTATATAAATTAAGTTCTTTTTATAAAGTTAAAACATATAGTGATACGTATGCATCAAATTATTCTCAAGAAGAAGGCTTTAAAGAGCGTGTACATTAATGAAAACCGAATGTAGCTGGAATGTTCAAACTCATTCCAGCTACATTCGGTTTTTTATACAGTACAAATTACTTTTTAAATTGAAATTTTTTTAAGGTAAGTGTCATCGTGGTTCCAATGTCTAAATCACTTTGGACTGTGATAGAGGCGTCAATTTGTTGTGCTAACTCATTTGCAATGTATAACCCTAACCCCGAACCACCAGTCTTAGTATTTCGAGAGTCTTCAACTCTAAACGTTCTTTCAAAGATACGTGATTGAAGTTCTGGAACGATACCTATCCCCTCATCTTTTATTGCAATACTAATGGCGTCGTTTTCTTTACACTCAGAAATAATAATATCAATACGGCTACCAGAATTAGAAAATTTTAATGCATTATCTAGTAAATTAGTCAAAATACGTTCGATTGGAGGTCGATACTGGTAGAATGCATCAATATCTGTGCAGAAATTAACTTCAAGCGTACGATTTTCTTGTTTTATGTGTTGTTCGTATGGTTGTAATATATTAACAAGTAATTGATCGAGCTGTATTAATTCCAAAGGATAAGAACGTCCAGTATTTAAATTAATCACATGTGTAATGTCATCAAATAAAATTGATAAACGATTTGCTTGTTTGATTAATGTTTCATATGCTTCATGAACTTCTTGAGGATTACTAATGACACCATCTCGTAGACCTTCAGAATATGATCGAATACCAGCTAAAGGTGTTTTTAAATCATGTGCAAGGTTTTGTATAATTTCAGTTTTTTCTTGTTGCTCGTTTTTTATCATATTCATTTGATTATTAATTTCATATGCCATTTTATTAAATGAATCATTCAACTCTTTAATTTCTCTAGGAGACTGGAATGTTTCATCATCGATGAATTTTTCGTGATTTATAAATTGCTTAGTCTTAATGTTGAATTGCTTAATCTTCTGAATTAAAGGATTAATAAAAATACTACAAATCGAAAGTGTTAAACAGCTTGTTATCATAGTAGTGATGGCTAAAGTGAGTGTCATGTGACCATTAAACCACATGAGCTTATATGCAATAACCAGTATAATTGTTGTTAAAATAACGCTTGAAATGACACCGATAATGATTTGACTTCTTATTGAAAAAATAGTTATCGGCTCCTTTCAAACTTATAACCAAGTCCCCATACAGTTGTAATAGTGTAGGGTAAAAAATCATGTTTTTCTAATTTCTCGCGAATTCTATGTATGTGGACATTGACAGTGTTAGCATCTTCGTAGTAGTCATACCCCCATACTTTTTCTAGAAGTTCGGATTTAGAAATAACTTCACCTTCTCTAGAAGCAAGATACCAAAGCAATTCAAATTCTTTAATGCGCATAGGTATCTCTATATTGTTAATGGTAAGCGTCTTGCTTAAATTTTTTAAAACTAAACCATCAAATTCTAATTGTTCAATTTTATTAGAATAATTTGATTTGCTCAATCTAGCGAGAAGGTTATTAGTACGTAATACTAGTTCTCTTGGGCTAAAGGGTTTTTTAATATTGTCATCAGCACCTAATGTCAGTGCGTATATCGTGTCATGTTCTTGAGTTTTTGCTGTTAGATATATGAAAGGTATATCAAGTTGCATATCTTTCATTTTTTTGACAATATCGTATCCATTAACTTCAGGCATCATAATGTCTAAAATCATAATATCAATATCTGAAGATAATAATTTTAGTGCTTCTTTACCACATGTTGTTGTCGTAACCTGATATCCCTCATATTCGAAATACGTTTGACAAATGTCTACAATATCTTTTTCATCATCCACGATTAGTAAGTGGGTCATGCTTATCTTCACCTCGGTTATTACGGTCTCTAAAATAAGCGATGATTTCTTTAAGTGATACCTTAGCCAATAAAGAGTGGCTCATGAGTAAAATAATAAAGAAAGCTAATTGTAGAGGGTACGTAAAAATCATATCTGCTAAAATATAATTTATCATAACGAAGGCTCCAAAGAAACTTGCAGCGTATGCAAATATACCTAAAATTAAACCTAAACCAATGGCCATTTCCCCTAAAGGCACGATTATATTAAATAATCCTGTTGTGTGTGCAACAATATGTTCAAAAAACCATTTATACCATTGTGGAGAGTCTGTGTTATCTCTAATTACTGGAACTAGCCCGTTTAATGTAAAATCACCTGTAAATTTCTCCCATCCTTGTCTGAAAATAACAATGCCTGAAATTACACGAATTAAAAATATTATAAATAAACTTATTTTCTTCATGATTAACACTCTCTTTCTATAGTTAAAAACGTCTACATTTAATAGCTAAATTATTTTAATTTAGCGCCACCAAAAATGACATGTGCTTTTTCGCAATAAATTGTTACTTCATTGTATTTTTCTAAATCTACATTTTTTAAATCAAAAGTTTGTTTGGATTTATTGTAGTCTACTGTTGAAATCTTTTTACCGGATTTAATATCTCCGTTTTTAGTTAGGTAAACATATAGGTCTGGACCTTTAGAAGATTTGTAATTCTCTAACATAAGTTTGCCATTTTCAATTTTAGCTTTACCTTCTACTTTTTCTCCGTTTTTAGATTCAAAATTACCAGATAATTTTTTCGTTGTGTCTGTTTTTACATTACTCTCTTCTTGTTGTTTATCTTTGTGATTAGCGTGATCACTTTCTGAGTTAGAATTTCCACATGCGCCTAACGTAAGTGATGTAACAATTGCTCCGACTGCTAATAAATATTTTGTATTCATAATGTATTCCTCTTTTCTGTTTTTATTTAAGAATAGTTTAATCGGAATACGTGAACATAACCATTAACTGTTTCTTAACTACATTTAAAAAAGAATTAAATCAAAATGATTTTTATTTATAATTATAAAAATGAAAGAGTTTTATTAGAATGTAATAGGCTTGATAAATAAAAAATGAAATAAATAAAAGAGATAAAATGAAGAAAAGGTGTCAATATTGAAAATTAATATGAATTAACAGTTGGAGGACGAGGGTATTCATTTTGAATTCTTTATCCTAATATGAGTTCGACACAACTTATATAACAAGTGAAATTTCTCAGTGACATTTTCTTATTGAATCAAGTGTTTAAATTGGAAATTGCTATAAAGATATTCTCAATTCTGTATTAGACTGTCTAAAAAATATGCCTAATCCAATCACTTATGACCTAAGCTCAAAAGATGTTTCACTTTATATATTGTCTACAAATAAAAGAGGCTGCGACATAAAGTTCTAGGATAAGTAAATAAAGACAATTTCTATTGAATTAATATAGAAATTGTCTTTTCTATAACTTTTTTGAGTATTCTCAGCTCGTTGAGCTGTTACTTTTATTATATTAAGTGTCATTAGCACAAATCCTAGTTCTCTTTCGAACGGACATACAAGTGGAACCCAAAATAAGCTTCATAAATCCAAAAACAAGCTCCACATCAATTTTTATACCAGAAAATACAGATTGTGTGTAAACATATAGAACTACTTTTAACATCATTTTTGGATAATATGATGTTGCACCTCGATGATGTCTGAATTC